>CAYYUU010000307.1:0-7870 GCA_964474955.1 uncultured Alcaligenaceae bacterium
GTTTCCGAAGGTCGTTACGGCTTCGTGTCAGTGGACGTTGTTCAGAGCGTGCATGACGGCGTATTCGACTGCCGTCGGGCCATCTTCGCGCTTCAGGAAGGTCTTCACGTGGTTGAGCAAGTTCTTCATCTGTTCTGTCCTTTCCGGTCCAGGAAAATAAAAGATGCAACAGAGAAACCACTTTCTCTGTCGTCCCAGAACTCGTCACAGTCGGAGCGAGTCCGGGACTAATCTGGAATGAGATTAGCCATCAGTGTCATGAATCGGTTGGATGAATGCGACTTTGACGTGAGCGAGCGGACCACTCCCTTTCGGCAACCTGGCGATCCAATTCTGGACCCATGGTTTTGCGTCCCACCTTCTCAAGTGGTTTGCCTTTGTCGTGGAAGCTCGTTCCTGACGACTGATGGGTACCGACCTTCACTCCGGTAACCCACAAACATAGCGATGTAATCCGAGGTGCCTTTGTGTTTCGTTCCGTCGGATTGTCTCGACACCAAAAAGTTAGGTTAGGTACTGCATCCTGTCAAACACCACCACGGGCTTTTTTTCGATTGTGTTGAGTGCAGAAAAAATCGCTCAGCCCAAAACTCTGAGATGTGCCTTTGTGGGTCGGAAATGTGGTGGAAACGCCCCCTTTATCGACGCGATGGCCTTGGCCGCTTTTTGGGCCTACGCAATGGGTCCATCTTGGTTCACAGATCGACGTGACCATCCACCTTTGCTTCCAGCAGTGTTGGGAAAATAACTCCATTAACTCGGACGTTCTGTGTCGCAAATTCCTCTTGCGTTAGGCTTACGGGTGCACTATATGCCCATTTCACTCATCTAACGTAGGAAACGATCGTCATGCGCATGTCTTTCCAAATTGTTTGCGGCCTGATGTTGGTCTTTCTGGTTTCTGGCATTGCGAAAGGACAAGGTCGGCTTGGAGACGTGCGAGACGCCGTTCGAGACGAGCCCGAACCCCCTCCGACACGGAAGAACCAACCAGATCCGTTCTGCGACGAATCCGAAGAGCCGTCGTTTCTCCAGGCAATCATCGAAGGTGCCTTGTCAGGCGGTTCGAAACGACAGAAGGATGCGGTGAAATACATCACCGAAAGAGACCCCAATGAAATCTCTGAGCCAAAATACCCCAGCTATCCGTATCCTTACGGGTTTGCTGGGTACATACAGGACGCCGATACCGACATCTCTTGGGTCACCGGCATCCGCGGCGACACACTGGACGCGAAGAACTGGTCGCTTCGGTTGTCGCTCGAAAACGGGAATGATTTTTCCGGGCTGAACCGGGCGAACGGACAACTCTATTTGGACAATCGGTACTTTGGCGTGCATACCTCCTGGAACTACTTCCACGAAAACTTGATCGCTAACCAAACCGACGATTTGGTGATGGGCACGGTGAACCTATACCTCCAACTTCCCGGCCCCTACCTCCTGCTCCGGACTGGCCTTGGAGGACGTATTTTGACGGATCGTTGTTGTACAGATGGGGGAGTCAACGCGTTCCTCGGAATCGACGTATTTCCCGCTCAACATTGGATTTTCTCAGGCAAGATAGAAGGCGGAAATCTTGGCGAAGCTAGCGTATTCCACGGACGGTTCACCGTCGGGTATATCTATCGGCGCTTCGAGATCTTCGGCGGTTATGACTACCTTTCCCTCGGCAACAACGACCACTGGGTCGATCTCGAAGGACCGCTCGTGGGAGTTCGGGTCTGGTTTTGAAGGAGACCGATCTTGGTAACATCAAACGTCTGGGACCAGGCCGCAAGATACACCGTGCGTCTCGACCCGCAAACGTTCTTCCGGTGGACGATCGATAGCGACCCCTCGGAATTTCGATTTCAAGAATGGTTGGACACTCGCAATGTCCCATTTCCTCTGGAGCGTGATCGAAGCGGGGACAATGTCGCTCGGTTCACTGATCTTTCGAGCGGAGGCGAGCCGTGGGCTCTTGCCGTGGAAGCGCAATCCGAGCCTGATCCAGAAATGTTCGGTCGGATGTTGGTCTACTGCGGATCGGTCTGGCTTGCACTGAAGCCAGACGAGGAAGCCGGGAGTCGATACTGGGTTCAAGGTGTCGTTGTAAACTTGACGGGGCGAGGGCGAGAAATCCCACAGCGGACGTTGTCCAACCCCAAGCTCAAATCGCCGGCCCCCCTATTCAGTTCAACGTGGGTGACCTGGTAGCCGAAGAGGTCTTGGAGCAGATCGAAGAAGGCGAACTCGGTTTGGCGATCTTGCCTTGGATCCTACTGACGCAAGGGGCCGACCGAATGGATATAATCGAGAAGTGGAAAACGTTGGGCGAGACTGAAGTTGACCGGGTGAAGAAATCAGATTATGGGAGTCTTGCCACCGTCTTCGCCGAGAAGGTTGGACTCGGTGCATTTTGGAGAGATCAATTAAAGGAGTGGAGCGTGGAAGAATCGATGATCGTCAAAGAGTGGACCAAGAGGGCTGAGGAGAAAGCTCGTGAGGAAGGACGCGAGGAAGGGCAACTCAGCACACTGTTGCGTTTGCTACCGGAAATGTTGGTCCTCAAGTTTGGCTCCGAGGGTGCAGGATTTGCTGCAGAAATCCAGAATGTTCAAGATCCCAAAACCCTAAGACGAGTCGAGGGTGCCATTCGAGGTGCTGATTCCATCGAGGAGTTGAGAACTCTCGTCAACGCTTCGGCACCCTCGGATTCTGACCCAACGACAACGGAGTAACACATCCGTGGGTGTTTCGTATTTTTGTCGTCGGCTCTTTTGCTTTGCTGGGATTACTCGACCTGAACGAGCCAGCCCCGACGAACTTGGCCATTGCGGATGATGTAGAACGACAGTGGACTGAACGTCGAAAGGTCCGGGTGCGTCAAGACAAATCCGATGTTGTCCAGCGTCGTCGTTTCCCATCGATGAAGCCCCACCAGAATATCTCCTTGCCGGATTCCGGCCCGGCTTGCCGTTCCGTTCGGAGCGATCGTAACGACTCGCATTCCGCCATTGAGTTGTTCGTTGACCTGGTTCACAAGTTCCTTCGGAACCGGGACCAATTTTACTCCAAGTTTCGACCACACGAGTTGTGTCGGCGACCGGCTGCTGCCAGAATTTCTCTCCAACACAATCGTCGTTTGCATCGTCTTTCCCTTCCTGCGAATCAAGATCGGGATCTTGGCTCCTGGTTGGTGTCCCAGCAAAGCACGATCAACGTCGTAGCTGCAATGGATCGGCACGGTCCCGACTCGGACGATTTCGTCATTGGTCAGAAGTCCAGCTTGGCCGGCGGGCGATCCCTCCGAAATTCGGTCGAGGACGACTCGGCGTTCGCCCCCGTCGTGACCGAGTTGCACCTTGTCTTCATAGTTGAGGCCGGCGCTGGCATGCTTGCGTCGTTCTTGCCGGAGCATCTTCGAGACGACCTGCGTCATGGTGTCCACCGGGATCGCAAAACCAATTCCCTGCGCCCCTGCTCGGATGGCGACGTTGACTCCGACGAGTTCTCCATTGATGTTGACCAGAGGGCCGCCGGAATTTCCGGGATTGATGCTGGCGTCGGTTTGGATCAACGACTTGTAAAAAATTTCTTTGTTCAGCCGGACGTCTCGTTTCACGGCACTGACAATGCCGCGGCTGACCGTGTGGGTGTACCCGTAGGCATTACCGATAGCGATGACGTCTTCGCCAGGCATCAGGTCTGCCGCCGTCCCCAGAGGCATCGTTTGGAGCGTTTTGGTCGTGCTGATCTTGAGCAAAGCCAGGTCCACGTCTCGGCGTCGGGCAACGACTTTCGCATTCGTCGACGTTCCGTCGTGCAATTGAATACGTATGACATTCACGTCTTCCACGACGTGGTGGTTTGTGACGATGTAACCCCGGCCGTCGATCAGAATTCCTGTGCCCATGCCGTTGACACGATTTTGCGACGGAGCGACCGAGAGGAGGTCGGCCCCATGCGGCTGCCGAATCGTCCGTTCGCTGTGGATGTTGACGACAGCAGCTCGCACGCGTTGAACTGCCTTGACGATAAGGTTTCGACGGTTCTTGAGCCGGTTCGTCGGGCGCTGCGGCGCTGTGAGCAGTGGCTCCAGAGAGGTCGCTCGTTCGTGGTTGACTTGCTTGTTGTCCGCGACGGCGTGCCGAGTGCAAGCGAAGTGGATCAAGAGAGTTGTTAGGATAAGAAGCGATAAACGTTGCAATCTCATGGTGTCCTCAGCGACAGGTGGGTTGTTGCGAGGGAGAGCGAGAGGCTCACCAAACGGGACTCCTTCCCTGCACTCCCTGACTCTCTTTTCCCGTGACGCTCCAAACGCGACGATCGGCGAGACCTACTTCGTGGAATCACGAGCAAGTCCCTTCCGAGTTTATGATTTGGTTTCCCGGGTTTTTTATTGCGTAAAAGCGGAAAGGCCCGTAGGAAACCAAACCAGGAAATCGGACGGCTAGCCGTAGATCTTCAGGGACCATGGAAAAGCGAGTCCCGCGGCGCCCAGGTTCACTTCAGTGGTTTTCGGCGAAAACCACGTGGGCGTGTGAGGCCAGGTCGGCGTGTGTTTCCAGATTCTTGTCGATTGGGGATGGGGTGGATCAAAAGTTCCGGCTGTGCGACCTGCGCGAGCACTTGACGCGAGTGCGTCGGGGCCGGTGCGACGGAGTCGGCGTGATGGTTTGGGTCAGAACTCTATAATGCACCAGAGAGCAGCTTTCTTACGATCCGAACATTCCAATAAACCATTACAATCACTCTCCCTGACAAAAGGATTTTCACATGACCGACAGTCGAATCGATCAGTTCTTGGGGATGCTCGACGATTACCCCGACGATCACGAGATGCGCTACTTCTTGGCGATGGAATATGCCAACGCTGGCAACGACCAAGAGGCCGTAAAGTGGTTTCAAGAGTCGATCAAACTCAAGCAGGACTATCCACCGGCGTACCACATGGGCGGACGAGCTTTGACCCGTCTTGGACAGACAGAGGAAGCAACGGCTATGCTCCAACAGGGAATTCAGGTCGCCCAGTCTGTCGGAGATCACCACGCAGCCGGAGAAATGACGGAGTTCTTGGAGACCATCGAGTGACAGACTCAAGAGTAACAGCACCGTGGACTTGTCGGAGATAAAATCGCTTCTGGCCGAAGCCGAACGACGCCTTGCGGAGGTGCCTTTCGCCGTCGTTTGTGAGTTCGAGCGAGACGGTCGTCTGCTTCAAGTGGCCGTGACGGATCGATTGCGTAAACTCGCCCGCAAGGCTGGAGTCTGGAAGTCCCGCGAAATGCTCATCACATTGAAAAACGCGGCATACGGATTCGACGAGGAACTGGCGAGAAGTCGCGGTGGGCGTGATGGTATTTTTCTCCTGGATCGAAATTTTCGTCCGGCGAACCCCATGATGTGGAAATTGTTTGAGCAATATTTGGACAAGGCGGGGACAGGTGTCGAAACTATCGCCGAGGAGTTACAGGTAGAGGTCGGCGAATTGTTGCCGGTCCGCCTGGTTTCGCACCACCTCCGGTTGCTTGGGGTGTTGGCCCGAAGGGAAGGAGCCGATTGGTTGGTGTTGGTCGATTGCGATCGGTCGTAGCGACATCTATTGTGATCGCCATGTCGCAACGGCCCACCCTCCAACCGACATGCCCAAAATGAGCTCCGAGAAATCGGTCCCGTCGTCGGTCCGAAGCACAGGTTGAAAAACTTAAACCAAGATGCCGGAAACTGAGTTGCACGGCGGGGCCATACCGCCACCACCCGAAGTCCACGAGCGGAGCCTGAAATGTCTTCACAATCGGAACCGGAGTTGGCTGACTTCGAGTGTGATGGGTGCGGCGCCTGCTGCCGCACCTTTCCCGTTTTCGCATCAGGCACCGACGCCGAGCGCGAGCCTCGTGTTGCCTACGAAGGAAAATCCCTCGCGGTGCATCTGGAAGCCCCCGGATGGAAATTTCAGCTTTATCCTCTCCCTTTTCACGAAAAATGCTGTTTTCTTGATCACCAGAACAAGTGTACAATATACCCCACTCGACCTCAGGTCTGCCGTGATTTCAATGCGGGCAGTTCGCAATGTCAAGAAGCCCGTGCGCGGGCTGGTTTGTCGGAACTTCTTCCGACAAACCCCAACCCATCAGGGGCCGGTCGAGCAGTATTGTTGAGTTTTGTACCGTACTTGAGAAACGAGAGGATCAAGGACATGGCCGTCAAACCAATTCCGGATGGGTTCCACAGCATCACGCCCTATTTGCTTGTGCGAGGTGGCGAGAAAGCCATTGAGTTCTACAAGAAGGCCTTCGGCGCGGTCGAAAAAGATCGGATGGTGATGCCCGATGGCAAGATTGGGCACGCCGAACTCAAGATTGGCGACTCGATCATCATGTTGGCCGACGAAATGCCCGACATGGGGATGGCCGGGCCCGAAACACTTGGCGGAGTGGGAATGAGCCTGCTCTTGTATGTTGACGACGTCGACGCGATTTTCGCCAAAGCCCTCGAAGCCGGCGCGACCGAAACGCGGGCCATCGAAGACAAATTCTATGGCGACAGAATGGGGAACCTGAAGGACCCATTCGGACATTCCTTGTCCCTGGCGACTCACAAAGAAGATCTCACGCCCGAATAAATGAAAAAGCGATTCGAGTAATTCTTCGAACAGCAGTGTTGACAGCTTTGGTAATAGCCAGAGCCTCCTTGGCAGTTTGTAGGGTGCAACAAGCGCAAGCGAAGAAACAGGAATGTTTCTTGTCGTGTTTCGGAGGTGTGTTTTGGAGTGTCGCCTTTCGACCCGAGAAACGGTGCGAAAGGCGACTCTTCCGAAATGCAATTTCTATCGATCCGACGGCCCTTGCGACTCGTGACATCCTCCAGCACGAGAAGGTTGTCGCTGCCCAATCTTACTGGATGCCGCTCCAATCTCCTTTCCCCTCGTCCATCACCCAAGTATCTTTGCTCCCGCCGCCTTGGCTCGAGTTCACGACGAGCGAACCTTTGACAAGGGCCGTCCGAGTGAGCCCACCCGGAAGCACCCACGTATCTTCGCCACTGACAATGTAAGGACGCAGGTCAACACGCCGCGGGGCAATGCCTTCATTCGTCCAGGTCGGCGAGGTGGAAAAATTCACGACCGGTTGGGCAACGTAGTTTCGAGGCTTGGCCAGGATTTTCCCTTTGAATTCGGCTCGTTGTTCTCTCGTGGCAAACGGCCCCATCAACATACCATAACCGCCGGAAGCATTCACGGCCTTGACGACGAGTTTGTCGAGGTTGTTCACGACGTGTGAGCAATCGGCTTTTCGGGCGCAAATGTACGTTGGGACGTTGTGGAGAATCGGCTCCTCGGAAAGATAGAATCGGATCATGTCTTCCACGAATGGGTAGATGGCTTTGTCGTCGGCGACACCCGCCCCCACGGCGTTCGCGAGCGTGACGTTGCCCGCCCGATACGCGACCATCAAACCGGGGACGCCGAGAAGACTGTCCTCGCGAAAAACGGTTGGGTCCAAGAATTCGTCGTCCACACGTCGGTAAATAACGTCGACCCGTTGTGGCCCGTGGGTTGTCTTCAGATACACAATTTCGTCATGAACGAACAAGTCTTGCCCCATGACGAGTTCGATGCCCATTCGTCTGGCCAAAAAGCTGTGTTCGAAGTATGCCGAGTTGTACTGACCCGGAGACATCACGACGAGAGTCGGATTCTCACTCGCCGAGGGTGGAGCGACCGACGCCAGAGCCCGACGCAAACGTTCTGGATAATCGTCGACTCGACGAACCGGACAATGCCGAAACAGTTGCGGGAAAATTTTCTTGAGGACGGCGCGATTTTCCAGGACGTAACTCACTCCCGAAGGCGTCCGGCCGTTGTCTTCGAGGACGAGAAATTGCC
>CAYYUU010000308.1:0-7866 GCA_964474955.1 uncultured Alcaligenaceae bacterium
ACATATCTGAAACAATCATAAGTGACGGTCAAGTATGGATATTGTCGTTACACGACTCTCAACACCTATCCCCCGATGGTGTTTGGAAAGTGTGATGGTTGAGTGCGAGAGGTGAGTGAAAGGTTCCCCCGATTTTTCACTCGTGAGCTTCTCAAGCTCGATTAGATATGCATCGGCGATCAAGCTTCTGCATTCCTAACTCACACCTAACGACCCAACTCAATCCGCATTCCACCAAACCCCTGCTTCATAGCAGGGGTCTCTTTTTTTATGAGTGTTGATCCTAACAGAATTTATCGACAATCCAAATGATTTTTCTAAAATATTTTCGACTTTTTTTTGAATAATGCACTCACGTTCTTCCGGAATGAAGCTGCCTCCACCAACCCCAATCCTCCAGGCCGCTATGCCCAGACAAGTTTTGCAGTCGACTCATTCGACCGATGTTTTGCACTTTGCCTTGTCGTTTCAAACCTGAGGCCTGCCTCGCTTGCTTCTGACTATTGCGGAATTCGCACCAGTTCCGAAGAGTCGCCTTTCTCTTCGTGTTTCAACGTTCGTTTTGCTTTCCCGCCTGCGAGAAGTTTTCGGAATGCTCGGAAGACAAGCAGGACGTCGCCGAGCAGATGGCTTTTCCAAGAGAAACAGAACATGCCCACAGTTTCTCGATTCCGAAACTGGATGAGAGGGAACTGCAGCATCTGGAAGTTATGGATATCGACTTTCCCTCTTCTTCAAGACCTTGAGATTGGGGGCGTTCCTACATCGATCTTCCTGGCTTGAAGAATGCCGCATCTAGGATTGACGCCAAGAAAGGTCCCCTCATGAAATACGTGCTCGTCACTTTGGTGACCCTCTCGATTGCCAGTCTCGTCTGTCACGCTCGAGACCCCGAACCGGTCGTCATGCCTGAGCCACCAACCACAGTGGATAGGCCGCAAGAGTTCAATCCCGTTAAACCAATCCCACTCGAATCCACGCCGATTGGGACGGAAACCAAAAACGACAAAGCCCACACGCCATGGAAGCACAAGCTCTCACCCGAGGAACCGAAGGCCCAACCGAAGTCGAAAATCCAACCGACACCGAACCCCTCCCACCTCGTTCCAAACGGAATTGAGGGCTTGACCATCGAGTCCCAACCGGTCCACTTGCCTGAACCGGACTGCCCTGGGATCAGAAGTAAGCCCAGCGACGTCGTGCAAGGTTGCTTGGCCGCGACCCCGAAGGTCTCTTGCATGCCGAAGATTTACGGCGAGGCGGAGTACTTGCTCTGGTGGATTCGCGACCAAGATCTCCCGCCACTCGTCACCGGAGCCAACCTGTCGGCCGCACAACTGGCCGCACTCGGGGCCGATCCCAATTTCGTCCCCGGCGCGATCGGCCAGGCCGGAACCCAACTCCTACTCGGTGGGAGTCAGGATTTCGAATCGTCGTTGTTCCACGGAGTCCGCGGACTTGTCGGGTACGGAATCCCCCAGTGGGGACTCGGAGTCGAAGTCGGCGGATTCTATATGCCCGAACAGCGGCAAGCGTTCTCGGTCAACTCGTCCGGCCAACCCGCATTGTTTCGGCCATTCATCGACCCCATCACGAACGCAAACATGGCCATGCCGATTGCCGATCCGGGGATCGCGTCCGGCAGCATCGACGCCATCCAATCGACCGAACTCTACGGCGGCGAAGCCAACATCCGCAAGAACGTTTTATGCTCCCGGAACCACTCGTTGGACGTGATCGGCGGATTTCGCTACCTGAACTTGGAGGAAAGCCTACGTATCCAGTCCGTGTCATCGATCTTGGGGACGGGGGATTCACTCTTGATCAACGACTCGTGGGGCACCCGCAACCAGTTTTATGGTGGTCAAGGGGGCCTGCGTTACACTTTGCGAAAGGGCCGATGGGTCCTCATGTTCGACGGCAAGGTGGGCTTCGGGACGATGAACCAAACCGTCCTCATCAACGGCATGACGACCATGACGACGGGGGACGGAAGCGTCTCGGCTCCGGGTGGGTTGCTCACGTCGGGGACAAACCTTGGACGGGTCTCCGACGATGAATTCGTCGTGATCCCGGAAGGAACTGTCCGCCTCGGCTACCAGATCACTCCGCGCATCGGCGGCTACGTCGGCTACAACTTCCTTTACCTCAGCAGCGTCGTTCGACCAGGAGACCAGATCAACCCCGTCCCAGGAGCTATGGGCGTGCCCGATAACTTTGCCGTTCGGGATTCCGACTTCTGGGCGCAAGGTCTGACGTTCGGACTTCAGTTCCGGTATTAGTCGACGTGCGGCAACGGGAATTATCGAAATCGGTTTCGAGATGAACCCGATGCATGAGGTGATGGCCTCGCGCTTCGGGTTCGTATCATTTCCAAAGTTCGTAACGCACGTAAGAAAAAACGATTTCTTTCGAATCGTTGCCCGAATCTCACCACTTTGAGCGTTGCGGTTTATTTCGAGGGCAGTGGGACAGACGTTTCGTTCCCTGCGAACTGTACGCACATGCCCTTCCTCAGCCCCATCCATCGGGATCAGCCTTACATCGTCTCGGAAGGCCAACTCCTTCCGGTCCGTAGCGACGGGATACTCGAACAACGATCTGCCTTCGATTCTGCAGTCTCGAACTTATATCACTGATGAAGGCCGACTCCTACCCGTCACCAACGACGCAATGCTCGACGAACGATCCCCTTCCCATTGGTAGCAGGTGAAAACCGCTCGGTTTCTGCAATTCCGAGGTCATCGCTCTTCGGGAGTCTTCGCTCCCCCACTTTTGCCCGTTATCAGCTTCTCCAACAACTCCTGAAAATCTTTCCGCTCTTGCAGCACCTCATAAACTCGCGCGGTCTCCAGATGGATGTCGTCACGGTACCCATCTTTCACCGCCTCGCGAAGAACATCAACCGCAAGCGCTCCATATACTTCTTTTCGTTTTTGCTTCTCGGCTTTCGTGAGGCTTCCGTCTTCCTGCATCTTCTTGACGCAGCGCGCGATTTCGGCAGCGACTTTTTCTTTCAGTCCGCCCGACTTCGGAAATCGTTTCAACGTCGATTTCACGATCTTGATCGCCGTCGCGTGATCACCCTTCGCCACATATGTCTTGACGAGTTCCAGCGCAACCTGCGCATACGCCTTTTGCAAGCGAGATTCCTTGGGCTGACGTTCCAGCGCCGCTTTCTGGATCGCGAGAGATTGCTGCAAGGCGTCAATGGCCCCGGTAAAGTCGCGTCTCGCTCGCCGCTGAAGTCCGAGCGTCGCCCAGTTCCGCGATAAATCTTCCAGTTCGGCTCGGTGACCGTTTCCGTTCTGTATCGCGTTTCGCAACTTGACCAGTTCTTGTTCGTGCGGTTTCGCCAACCCATCTCGATTCGTCGAAAGATACAACAAAGCCAGGTTCAAGTGACATATGAGCTTCACGCGTGAAGCCTCCGAAGATGCCGTCTTCGGCAGAGCTTCCAAACTTGCGAGCGCGGCCTTGTATTGCGTCTCGGCAGGATCGGCTTTCGCGTCCTTGGCTTCCAGGATTCCCAGATCCAATTGGGCCTTCGCCAATTCGATTCCGAAGCGTGGGTCCTTTCGATCCTTGTCCACAAGTTCCTTTTCGAGACGGATAGCTTTACCCAGAAGAGTGCGCCCCTTCTCGAAGTCCTTTTCGCTCGCCGCCAAAGTCCCTTGTTGATGATACGCCTTCGCCAGTTCGTGCTGGAACACCGAAGACTTCGGCTGTTCCTTGTGAAGCCATTCCCAATGTTCGATGGCTTTCTTGACGGCCTTCTTGGCTTCGTCGATGTCTCGGCGGTCTTCGTGCACGAGCGTCAAGTTGCTGTAGGTCAGGGCCAGCAGAAATCGATAGTCTTCGACGTACGGATAGGTCGTGACCAACGGAACCAAGTATCGGCTCGCTTCCCGCAAGGATCCCAGGGCCGTCTGAGCATCCAGAGAACCGAACCGTAACGAGCCCAGATTCAGGGCGGTCCGACCCAGTTCCATCCGATACCGCGGAACGTCCCTTTGCGACAATGCAAGTTTGAGCAACGTTTGGCGGGCCTGCGTGTAGAGCTTCTCCGCTTCGTTGGGTTCCTTCGGTGCCAACAACGTTGCCAGATTGACGCGGACGCGAGCCAACTCTTCGGCGTATCGGGGTTCCGGATTACGAACCACGAGTTCTTCGAGGAACCGTATCGATTTGGAATACGGGTCTCGAATCGCCAACTGCTTTTCTCGTTGAGCCTGGAGCAAGTTGCCCAGACTGTTCTGAACTCTCGCCAACTCAAACTGAAATTTCTCGTTGTTCGGCGATTCTCGATGGAGTTCTAGGAAGATCCTCGCTGCAGTTTCGAAAGATTTCCGAGCCTTCGCCATGCGATTGAGCCGTTGTTCAATTACTCCGATCCCGGCATGAACTTCCCCGAGCCATAGCCGAGCGGTCGTGTTCTTGGAGTCCTGAGCTAACTCACTCAATATCTCGATGGCCGAAGAGTACGCGCTCCGAGCGGCGTCCACATCCCCGAGCAAACTCTGAATATCACCGACTCGTTGGAAAGCCCTCGCTGTCTCCTGACGCAACGTTGCCGAATCTCCCCGATCCTGGAGGAACTGTTGATAGAAGTGCAAGGCTCGTTGCAACAGATCACGGCGGACTTTCGTCATCGCGGGCGTGTAAGCGAGTTGTTGTTGGCCGACCCGCGTGAGCATCTCCTCGACGGCGGACTTCGCCTGCTCAAAATGTTTGTCCGCCAGAACTCTCTGCCGCTCGGCTTCGGCCTTTTGGTCCATCGCGACTTTACGTTCCTGCTCCGCGATGCCCCGGAGGTTCGCCTCTCGCTGCGCGATGACGTATCCACCGACCGCCAACACAATAACCCCAACGACACAGAAAAGAACGAGCGCGGCGGCGGCGGGATTGCGGCGGGACCATTTCCACATCCGTTCCAGCGCGCCCACGCGACGCGCCTGGATCGGACGGTGTGTGAGGAATCGGTCGAGGTCGTCCGCAAGAGCTTCGGCGGTGGAGTACCGATCGTGAGGTCGCTTCTGCAGGCACCGAAGACAGATCGTTTCCAGGTCGCGCGGGACGTTCGGGACCCGTCGCGAGGGAGGAATGGGCTCGGCATGGACGACTTGTTGCAAGGTGTCCATCACCGTCTCGCCCTTGAACGGTGGCCGTCCGGTGAGCAGATCATAAAGGATCGCACCGAGCGCATAAACGTCCGTGGCAGTGCCGATCTCTCGCGTTCGCCCCTGGGCTTGCTCCGGGGCCATGTACGTCGGGGTTCCCAGAATGTCCCCGTCGCCGGTGTATCCGTCGTCTTCGTTCAGTCGCTTCGCCAACCCGAAGTCGGTGATCTTCGGTTCGCCGGGGGCTTTGCCTTCGGAGACGTCCATGAGGATGTTCGCCGGCTTGAGGTCGCGATGGATGATCCCATGTTGGTGGGCATGAAACACACCCCGAGCGAGTTTCGCAAGCAACTGAGCCGCCTCTCTTGGAGGCAAACTCCCTTCTTTCAATTGTTGTTGGAGCGTCCCGCCCTGGACGTACTCCAACGAAAAAAATGGCTGGCCGTTGTGTTCGCCGGTGTCGTAGACCTGGACAATGTTGGGGTGTTGGAGTTGGGCCACGGCCTCCGCCTCGAGCTTGAAACGCAGGATGCTCGATTGGCTGGCCGAGATACCGCCGAGGACCATCTTGACGGCACATTCTCGGTTGAGCGAAATGTGCCTCGCCTTGTACACGACGCCCATACCGCCACGCCCAAGGGTGTCCAGAATTTCGTAACCGGGAATGTGCGGATAGCTCTCCTTTCCGAACCGTCCGGGCGGTAGCTTGTCGGTCGGTCGTTCGTGCTCGGCGGGTTTCTCCAAAGTGCCAGGAATCCCATCCTCTTGCAATTCACCCGGCGGAATCATGCCCGTCGGGACGCCGCGTGCACGTTTGTCGGTACGCCCAAGATCATCCATGGGCGAAGCCGAATTGGCCTGCGTGGGATCAAGTACGTTGAAGCCGGAAAGGGGTTCCAGACCGGACACGTTTTCGGTCTGATCGTCGAGAAGCTGTTGAGACGGCGTATCGGTGGGGTCGTTCTGCGAGCCGGAGCGGCCCGGAAGGGTTTGGCTCACGTCTGGTGAGTCTGTCGCCCGGGATGAGTCCTCGTCGAAAGCGCCGTGTTGGCCAGGTCCACCCGTCTCGGGAGCTGTCCGTCGATCTGTTTTCGCGAGAGTCTCGTCCAACGAATCCGGAGATTCGTTCGGAAAATCCTCGCTCGGAGAATCGGAAAAACTCGAAGGAGATGGAGTCCAGAAAGAGTCCCCTTCGCACTCCGAATCGACTTCCGATTCTTCATTCGCCGAAGATAAGAGATGGCGTTGAGTTTGCGGAAAACACGGGAGCGAATCAGCATCGTCGTTTTTTGACAAACCGAATGGCCTGTTTGTGCTTTGTCCGTCGAGAGTGGCTTCGACTCCGTCGGAGTCGTCGAGGGGGAATGTTGCGTTCGTCTGCCGTCCATCGGGAGATTCTGTCATATCATTGTCAGCCGGAATTGACGAATGGTTGGAAAGCGGATTGACGGCGGAGTTACCACAATGTGGGCAGAACAGCGGTCGCGGAATGTCCGATCGCACGGTGTGCTTCCACTGATGCCCGACTTCACACACCCAAGTTTCCGACATCGTCTTCCTCCCTGCCATTGCAAGGGTTACCATCAAAAAGGCAGAAGGAGGAAGGCAAAAAGAGGAATTGTTTCAGCCTCCAGCCTTCCGCCTTTGGTTTTTCATTTCCAGCGTATTCGTTGGCTATTTCAGGGAATCGGAAAACACGGCATCATTTACTCGTTGTTACAACTGTAACTGATACAATGACTTGGCGTTGTCACACCGGTTTACTGTACCAGGAAATCGGCTTCGTGGGTGGCTCTCTGGGTTTTGGATGGCGAATCCTTCAACGAGCTATGTAGGGCAGTTTAAGTGCAGTCGGAAAGTTGTTTTTCGCTCCGCGAAAAGCGACTTTCTCGGGCAACCCCGAAATCCATCGCACCACCTTCCCAACGACTGGTCACAACCTAATTTCGATTTCCGTCCCATCGTGCCTTTGGCGGAGCGCGCGAACCATAGTCGTTTCTCCGTTGAGGAGTACGTGAAGCCGACGGGTCGTCTTGGTTGCCGCCGAGAAGTGTACCCACCACGCACAACACGAACAAGGCCCCTTGGTTAACTGCTGGAGTTCTCCCATGGAAAATCCATTCCTGGGCTTGCTTGATCGTCTCATCGGTTTTCGCTTCGCGCGGTCGCGAGAACCTTTGTGGTCGCTGCGACCATCACCCAGACGTGTCAGGCCAAAGAACCGAAAAAGGCAGCACAACCTTATGTTGGAGCACCTGGAAGATCGGACGACTCCGGCCGTGTTCGTGGTGAACTCATTTCTGGACACCCAGGCCGTCGACCTCGTCACCGGCGAAGATGCCCAGGGAGACATCTCTCTCCGATCTGCCGTGATGGCCGCGAATGCAACGAGTGGACCTGACACAATTCTGCTCTCGTCGGGCAATTACTTGTTGGCCCTCGCTGGCGTCGGCGAAGACGCAGCAGCGACCGGCGATCTCGACGTCTCTGGTGATCTGACGATCGAAGGCACAGCGGCCAACTTGACGACGATCGACGCCGACTCGCTCGACCGTGTTTTTCAGGTCCTCGATGGCGGAGCGTTGGAGTTGCGTAGTTTGTCCGTGGAAGGCGGAAGCGCGGACGGACTTGGCGGAGGAATTTTCAATTCCGGGACTTTCGCGGTCGTCGAGAGCATCCTTCGCGATAACTTTGCGCTAGGAGCGAACGCTCCCTCGGGATCGGGCGAAGGTGGTCAACCGGGGCT
>CAYYUU010000309.1:0-5969 GCA_964474955.1 uncultured Alcaligenaceae bacterium
AAGCACGTGCGGTTGGAGCCCTTGAGCGGACGAGGAAGTGGGTGTTGCGGCATCGTGTTGTGTCGACTCTGATTGCTGCTGTTGTTCTGGCGGTCGTAGTTGGAACTGCAGCGGCCACTTGGTTTGCGTTGCAAGCGAATGCTCGGGCCAAAGAATCGCACGAGAATGAACAGCTCGCCATTCGAAATGCCAAGACGGCGAAGGAAGCTGCGGCTCTGGCCGAGCACCGTGAAAATGACGCGAGACTTGCCCAGCACAACACCCGGATAGCAAAACTCGCAGCGGACAAGGCTGCCGCACTGGCCAAGCAAAAACAGAAAGAAGCCCAGGCTGCTCAAGAGCGAGAAAAGAAATTACGGATGGCGTTGGAAACTCGGGCCAGCGCTTTGCGAATTCAACTCGTGAATCGCGAATGGGCGAGTGGGAATTGGCTGCGCGCGCAAGAAGCGTTGGATCGAATACCAGGCCACCAACGCGGTTGGGTGTTTCGCCACCTTCGTCATCGCCTCAACGCCGAACCCGTTCTGTTGGGTCATCCACCTCGCGAAGCCAACAACATCACGGCGCTCACATTTGCTCCAAATGGGCGATTCCTGGCGAGCGGCGATTCCCGTGGGACCGTCAAATTGTGGGACATGGAAAGTCGAAGGGAGGTGATAACTCTTGAGAACTCGTGGGGAGTCGCGCTCAATGCCAAGGGAGATCTGCTGGCAACGGCGGACCTTCAAGGGGACATTCAATTTTGGCGCGTGCCCCAAGGAGACAAGCTCCACAAGATCGACACAGATGGCCAGCAACAACCTGTTCTCCGCTTCAGCCCAGACGGCAAGATGATTGCCAGTGGAGGACTAAATGGGTCACTCAAAGTTTGGGACGCTCGAACGGGGAAGATGATTCATTCCTTGGGGCGACACGATCGAACCGTTCGTCAACTCCTGTTTCGACCGGACTCGAAGAAACTCGCTTCCACGGATGACAACGGGACCATCAAGTTGTGGAACCTCAACACTGGGAAGTCGGAACACTTGAGAATCAAAGAGTCACTTCCCCGCGTCCCAGTTCAGTTTGATTCGAAAGGCAATCTGCTGTGTTGGCGAAAAGGGATGGTGCTTCTGGACGCAAAGACAGGCCGGTATCGTGCTCGCGTGGAAAAATTCGAGTCGCCTGCCGCGGCCACTTTCTCTCCGGAGAACAAACTCCTCGCGTTAGTACAAGGAGCGCGTCTTCATCTGTTTCAACTCGGGCGAACTCGGCCGTTTCGCACCATTCCGGTTCCTGTGGGAGAAGTTACGGCGATGGCGATAAGTTCCGACGGCAACTGGTTTGCGACCGCAGACCACAACAAGATCCGTCTTTGGCCTCGAAGTCAGCGAGCTTATCGGAAGGTGGCCGTGCCACCATTTCGCTCCCTTCTTTGGGATCCGACGTCGTCTCAATTTATCCTCCGAAGTCCGTTACGAAGAGAGTTGTGGGTGTGGAACCCGGAGACACCTGCCAAGAAAAAAACTCTGACGACTCAAGCTCGCGGGATGAACGACGTGGCCATCAGTCCCTCAGGCAAGCGACTCCTCACAGGGGGCATAGACAAGAAGGTGACAGTGTGGGATTTGGCCACGTTGAAGGCAGCGATAACTTTGGAAGGGCATAAAGCCACGGTCCGTCGAGTTCTGCCTTCCGGAGATGATCGGTATGTCGCGAGTGTCGATGACCAACAACGGTTGATTATTTGGGACACGAAAAACAGAGAACAAAAGGCATCGTATCAGGTGGCCGACTCGCGACGCCTCGCTTGTGCCGATCCTTCAAGGTCTCGTTTTGCCTTTGTTGCGAAGCGAGCAACGCCTGTCAAAAGCTCCACACTCGTGATTTATGATTGCCGGAATTCGGCGACGAAGTCCTTCGTCGTTCCCGGGCAACCGCGTTCGCTGCACATAGACCCAACCGGAAAACGACTCGCTCTGGTGTTTCCAGGTAAGGTGGAAGTCTTGACAATTTCCTCGGGGTAGAAGCAACAGTTTTCTCTGAAGCGGCGATTCGAGAACGTTGTGTTCAGCCCGGAAGGGAACTACCTGGCGGGGATTGGTGATCAGAAACAAATTGCGTTGCTGAATTTGAAAACTGGCGAAGTGGTGACGGATACTGACCGGACGGATTCTACTGTTTCCCAGCTCTTATTTTTGCCCGGTGAGAAACGATTAGTGAGCCTGGAGTCCGATGGGCGGATTGTTTTCCGAGACTTGCAAAATCTTGAGCCGACGTTTGTCCTCGAATACCCCGCTGATCGGAAACGGGGTCGGCCCGGCATTGGACTGATCAATCGAGGAAGGCAACTTGTTTGGTACGGGGACAAACAACTCCGCGTTTGGAGTGCGGGAGAACAGTTCGATCACTATCGGTTCGCCCATGCAACGTTGCACTTCAGTTGCATGGCGCTGCGACCAGACGCCAAGCAAATTGCCACGAACTGTTGCGGGAGAGGTATTGTAACTTTACTGGACGTGGAGACGGGGAAGTCAATCCGAAGTGTGGGCGGAACTGGGGCATGGGGCCAAGAGATCGATTTCAGTCCCGACGGTTCCGTTGTTGCCATCGCACGACAAACGCGAGTCGAGATTCTTCGCAGTAAAACAGGTGAACTTGTTCGCTCCCTCCCGGCCAAGGACGAAAAAGTGACATCGGTGGCTTTTGCTCCGGATGGTAAGACGATTGCAGTGGGGCAACGTGGCGGAAAAATTGTGGTTTGGAATGTCACGTCCGGGAAGCCAGTTTTTCACATCGAGACGAAACTCGGGATGCCCCGGAAACTGGTGTACAGCGCCGATGGTAAACGACTCGGTGCCACTCTGACAAAGGGCCGTTCTGCTCATGGCGTTTACTACGATACATGCGCGATCGTTTGGGACCTCGCGACCAAAAAGGAATTGACGGTCTACAAGCGCGAGAAACGTCCAGTTCACGATATCGACCTCAGCCGAGACGGTCGCAAAATGGCATTGGCCATCGGGACCGGGAAGGGAAAAGGCAATGCGGGCTCGGTCCGCATTTGGGGCGTGGAGAACAAAAAGCTGTTGCGCGAGTTTAAACCCCACGGGGGAAAAGTTCGCAGCGTCGACTTTGGGCCGAACGACAAACGATTGTTGACTGCTGGGGGAGATCTTGCGGTGCGGATTTGGAACACGAAGACGCTCAAAGAGACTTTTGTTTTCCACGGACACGAGAATGACGTCACGGAGGCTGTCTTTGATGCCAAAGGCGAATGGATTCTGACAAGGAGCCTCGATTGGACCTGTAACTTACTGCGAGTGACGGGACGACGTCACTGGACTCATCCAGCCGGGAATCCGGATCGCCGGAACTACAATACGAGGCGGTAGTGCGAGAGAATGCTTGGATCGTCGGGTGAACAAGGCCGGAAGCGATTTTCCCGCTTCGCTGTGAGTCCCTAGCTCGCGCTTCGGGCTGGTGTCACGCCGGACATCCAAAGCCCCTGAAGCGATTTTCGTGCTTCGCTCAAAGGGTCGGCGCAGTCAACTCCATTCCGCAGCAAGGAAGCGAAAGACTTAGATCTATGAATCAACTCTTACGAGGCGTGGCCCGTGCGGTCACCGAGACATTTCCCTTTCCAGAGCCGATCTTGGAAGTCGGTTCGTATCAAGTCGAAGGACAAGACGAACTCGCGGAACTCCGGACATTGTTCCCGGGTGCGCATTACAGTGGACTAGACGTCCGCGATGGCCCAGGCGTCGATGTCGTCGGAGACGTTGAGGCGTTGCCGTTTCCGGACGAGAGCTTCGGTGCGGTGATCGCCATGAGCACGTTCGAACACGTCCAACGATTCTGGCGAGGGTTCGAAGAGGTCCGACGTGTCCTTCGTCCTGATGGTGTGTTCTTGGTGAGTTGCCCCTTCCACGTCCGCATCCATAACCACCCGAGTGATTACTGGCGATTCACGCCCGAAGCGTTCCATCTGCTGTTGGAGCATTACCCGCAGCGAATTCTGGGATGGCACGGCCCAAAAGACCGACCCGAAAATGTGTGGGCAATCGCCACGCGAGAAGAGTATCCGCCAATCACCCCGAGCGATTTTCAGCGCTACAAGGCATTGCTTTGCGAGCACGCGAAACAACCAATCTCGTGGCGACGGAGATTGCGATATCGGCTGTTATCGTTGTTCGATCGGAAGCGATTATGTGCACCGTATCTGGAGATGGGGAATTGGGAGTCGGAAATGTACCAAAAGGGTGCGGCGTGCGGACCCCCGCAGCGTTGATGACTCTGGTCTGCAACGCAGCCCCTTTGTTGCGAGGGCGGATCAAGAAGTGTTGGATTTTGGGAGTCGTTTTTCGCTCGGGCGGACGGATAAATAATGGTCGCAAACGCCAGAGAAGTCCTTTTTTTGTGGCACGTCCCCGAGCGCAGCGAGAGGCATGGAGCCGTGAGAAGACCATGCCCTCGTGTCCTCGGGGACGTGCCAACGACCACTGCACTAATAAACCTGACACTTATTTATTTCTCGTTCCCCATGAGTCTCCTACTATCATGACTAAGGAGCTGCGTCACAATAAATTGCCGGATTGCCTATGTTAGGTCGATAGATTCTCCAAGCGCTGTTGAAGCCCCAAAGGACAGGATCGAGGAAAGCCTGTTTCGCTATGGCCTGTGGTTTGGCTTCGTGAATTTCCTTGCCGAACGCCGTCGTTACTTAGAACTTGTACTTTGGAAGAAGATTCACACATAGTTTTCAGTTGTACATAACTTGAAAAAGAATTATCTGCCGAAATCCGACAACTTATTTTGACGCAGCTCCTGAACCAATGCGTAGCAAATAAGTGGGTCATGGATTCGTTAGAATCTCACGGAGCTTGGAAAATACAACTTGAGAGATTCGGTTCTTGTTTCGTTCCTGACAATGACTGACAATTCGAATTGGTCGAGTGGTTTGACTGTGAATCTGAAGTGTCAAGAAAAGGAACTGTGGAATGGATGGACTTTGCCCCTGTGGGCGTATCGTGTTACTGGTTGCAAGCGTGTTTAGTTGGTGTGGCTCGATCCAGGGTCAAGAAGGAAACAGCAACTGGGCGCAGTTTCGCGGTCCGGGTGGTTTGGGTGTGAGTTCGGACAAGGGCGTTCCGACGACCTGGGGCGACGACAAGAATTTGGTTTGGAAGGCGGAGTTGCCAGGGGCAGGAATGTCGAGTCCAATCGTATTTGGAGACCGCGTTTATCTGACGTGTTACACCGGGTATAACGTTCCCGGGCAAGCTGGTGGTAGTATGGAGGACCTCCGGCTGCATCTTCTTTGCTATGGGAGGAAGAAGGGGAACTTGCTTTGGAAAAAGACGATCCAGCCGGAGCTACCCGAGCAAAAGAGGATTCGCGAGGAGCATGGATACGCGACAAGTACGCCGGTGGCGGACAAAAATCGCGTCTACGTGTTTTTCGGCAAGACGGGTGTGTTTGCGTTTGATCACGACGGAAAGCAATCGTGGAAGGCAGACGTGGGTTCCAAAGTGAGCGGGTGGGGATCGGCCGCGTCACCTGTTTTGTTTGAGGATCTCGTGATCGTGAATGCGAGCGTGGAGAGCGGATCTCTGGTCGCGCTGGACAAGAAGACCGGCAAGCAGAAGTGGAAAGTTGGGGGAATTCGCGAAGCCTGGAACACGCCCTTGTTGACGAAATCCGCGAAGGGCAGACCGGAGTTGATAGTTCCAATCTTTCGCAAAGTTCTTTCGTTTGATCCACGAACGGGCGAACGGCTTTGGTGGTGCGACACGAAGATCAACTGGTACATGGTTCCGAGCGTTGTGGCTCACGAGGGAATTGTTTACTGTATCGGTGGTCGGACAAATCGCGCGCTTGCGATTCGCACCGGAGGCAAGTGTGATGTTACCCAAACGCATGTTCTTTGGAGTCGTGGCAAAGGTTCGAACGTGACTTACCCGGTGTTGTAAACGGGCCACTTGTATTGG
>CAYYUU010000309.1:5979-7852 GCA_964474955.1 uncultured Alcaligenaceae bacterium
CAAGCTTCAACGATAGATTCTCTCATCTAGGAGTTTGGAGGCGTGGCAAGTGTTCGAAAGTGACTTCCCCGGTGTTGTACAAGGGCCACTTGTATTGGATGAACGACCAAACAGGAACGGCGTATTGTGCGGAGGCGAAGTCCGGGAAGGTGTTGTACGAGAAGGATATTCCTCGCGTTGGTCAGGTGTATTCCTCGCCCGTTTTGGCAGGCGGCAACGTGTACTATTTCGATCGCAGCGGAAAGGCACTCGTGATTGCTGCCCAACCCGAGTTCAAGTTGGTGTCCGTCAACACGTTCCAAAATCGAGGACGGCTCGATGCGAGCCCGGCAGTGGCGGGGGGACAACTCTTTGTTCGTTCGAATCGGCATTTGTACTGTATTGGCGAGTGACATCAAATTGTCAACGGCTTGTGCGGCCGGATGTGGTCGTTCGAAAGGCGTGGGAATCGTTGGAGGCATGTTTTCGGAACCCTCTTTGGAAAATTCCGAAAAGGCAAAATTGTCAAAGGCCTCAGCACTGTCATCTATCAGAACGTTCTCAAAGATTTGTGATCGTTTGCCCAGTATCGGTGGTGGATTTTTTCAGGCATAGAAAGGAAAGGCGTCCTATCGTGAAGAACGGAAGTTGAAAAACCTTCACGAAAAGGAGTCTTCGCATTTGGACAATCATACCTTCTCTCTCGCCCATCCTCGGGCACCGGGCCTGGGCTTTCACGACTTCTTCGCTTGTTATCTATTTGGACCTGTGGGGTCGGAACTGTAGGGCGGTCACAAGGCGCCCGAGACTCTCAATTGGCCGGATCGTTCAGGGTTGTGGCAATAGTCCTTCGTCGTTGCGACATCGGATTCGAGTCCTCCGGGAGGGCAGACATCATGCAACAATTAACACTGACTCCAAACACGATTCGGAGTTGATACAAACTGTAAGCGCCTATCGTAGCCATTCTTGACGCCTCTGCTAGTTTGAAGCGAGTTTTTCGATTTTGCTTCAGGTACCGAGGATAAGCCATGACACACCGTTCCACCACAGCCGGGCAGTGGCACCAGCGTTTCCAACGATTCGACAACGCCCGATTAACCGTCCAGGATTTCTGTCAGACCGAAGTAGTCACTACCGCTACCTTCTACTACTGGCGAAGATGATTGGCCAACACAAAACCACACCCTTCGCAGACTTCCAAACCCCCTTTCCAGAATCTCCAGGTGATCGCCACAAACCCCTCGTCGCTATCGTGTTCCAAGGCGGCACTCGGATCGAGATGCCCGCCGAGAACATCGCCTTGGCCACCACTGGGATCGACCAACTGGCTCGGCTCGCCCAAACGCTAAGGCGCCGGAGGTAGCTGATGCTGGCCCTGGCCAACAACCTCTCCATCTACGTCTACACACAACCCACCGACCTGCGAAAAGGCTTCGAGGGACTCAGTGGAATTGTCCGCTCTGAACTACGAGCCGACCCTCTCGATGGCAGTTCGTTTCTGTTCTTCAATCGCCGCCGTGACCGTCTCAAGATGCTCTACCTCGATGGCACCGGTTATTGGATCCACCCCACCTATCGACTCGTTTATCCGGAGTCGAACAGTTACTCAGGCGATTCGAAGATATACCGGATTTCCGAGTTACCAATGACAATTCCTGCCATCTACTCATTCTGGGCGGAGCCAACTCTTGGCAGGGGGTTGTCCGATTCGTTCAAGCTCATGAAATTTGGTCCCGAACGTTTCTGAAGTTTCCTGATGGTATTGCTTCTCATGATACGTATTGATGTATCTTTTTGGTCTTCGCTTCGGCCACTTTGGAGACTCGCTTTCTCGACTGGATGCGCGACATCAGTGGCACCTTGGAAGTCCAACAGATTGCTCTCGATGGCA
>CAYYUU010000310.1:0-7824 GCA_964474955.1 uncultured Alcaligenaceae bacterium
CGAATCGAGTAGGCGCTCAACGCCAGCAACTCATCGTCTGTCAGGTCTTCGAATTCGGCGAGATCACGATTCCGGACCAGCTTCATGGCCAGCAGACTCCGCTCTCGAAAGAAGGTGTTCTTCCAAATCTTGTGGGACTTCGCTTGTTTCTTTTCCTCTTTCGTCTTCGCCTTTTCCTTCTCCGGTTGCCAGGGAGTCTCTATTTGGAATGACGTTTGAAGCCTCTGCAAAGGTTCCAATGTCTCTCTGTAGAACGCCTCGAAATTATTCGTAAACAATGGCTCGAATTTTTCGCCCGGTTGATAGATTCCGGCGTGAGCCATGGGGGCCGTCGTCATCATGACCAAAGCAAGCAGAATTGTTTGACGAAGCATGTCCGGTCCTCGGAATAGGTCAACGCCAAGATGGACTCAGCGGATAGTAGTTCGATACGGTTTGTGCATTCCAAAATCGATCTTACGAGACCCGATGGGCTTTCGCAAGAATCACAAGACGAGCGAGTTGGTGCGGCACCGTCTCGTGATACAATGGGGAGGTGAAAAAATGTATGCTCGTTCTCCCCAAATGAGAGCGCCCAAATGATGCGCAGCTTCCTGTTCGCCTTCGTGATGGTTTTCGTGGCGCTAATGAACTCCGCCATTGCTCAACAGCCCTCTCCCAAATCGGAGAAGGAAGCGCGAGCCATTCTCCAAAAGGCGATCCGAACCCGACAGGGAAAATCAGGGGTGCCGTTGAGTGCGGTTTCTGTTCGGCTCAACGGAAAGGGACCGAATGGGCAAGTCCAGAACGTGGAACTGAAGACGAACGGGCCGCAGCGGATGTTTTTCTCTGCGGAAGTCAAGGGGACAACCCAGGGGAAAATCAAGGTCGCGATCAATGGGAAATCGGCTCGGATTACTTTTGGAAATCAGACACTTCCAGCCCCGGAGCAGACGGTGTCGCAGTTTTGGATGATCCACTCCTCCACGGGCTTTCCGGACTTCCAGGCCATCCTGGCGGAAGAAAACTACCAACTCTCGGTCCTTCCCAAAGACCGCGTCAAAGGTGGGCAAGTTGGGGTGTTGGTCAAGATGCCCAAGCGGGGTGAAGCCGAGTTTGTGTTCACGAAAAAAACGATGTTGCTGGCGTTCGTCAAGATGAAGCGGACGAACAGGACACCTGGTGGGCCAGCAGCGATATATTTTCAGCAGTATGTGGATGCTGATTCGACGAGCCGCGAGAAGCGTATATTGCGACAGGCGGGTGTTCCCACGGAAGGCAAAGCCTTGCTTCGCTGGTTGGCCAACCACGGAATCTCGAAGACGAAAGAATCGGAAATTGCAAAACTTATCGCCGACCTGGGCTCGGACTCGTTCCGGAAACGAGCCGCAGCAGTGTTGAAGCTCAAGAAAGCGGGTCCGGTCGCACGTCCGCAACTGGAACAGGCTGCGAAGAGTGACGATCTGGAAATTGCGGGTCGAGCGAAGAAATGTCTCAGCGTGCTCCAACAGGCCAATGACGACAATACGATTCGAGCGGCCGTTTGGATACTGGCGATGAATAACCCGAAAGGGACGACGAAGGCCCTGTTCGAATACCTCCCGAAAGCTACGAAGACTGTCCGGAAGGATATCCAGGCAGCGCTCGTGTCGCTGGTGAAAGTCGACGGGAGAGCGAACCCCGTGGTCCTGCAATACCTCAAATCCAAGACCAAACTTCACCGGGTCGTGGCTGCGGAAATCCTTGGGAAAGATGGCGGTAGGTACCTGAAGAGACCGGGCAGGAGGTTGGTTCTTCGCGGAGTACAGATCCCCACGGCGTGGAAGATGGTTACCGAAATCACCAAGGGAAACACTCAAGAAGGACTCGGACGGTTCGAAGCATTCGAATTTTATAACTCGTTTTCCGGCGAAACTTTCAATTTGAAATAATGAAATAACGAACTCTCTCAGTTACTCGAAATGAAAATGGTCGTCCGCTCTCGGCGTTCCTCAAAAAGCAACTCGGGATGCGTTGGTCCGACGTCCGTCACGTGATCCGCAATGGTGGCGTTCAACTCAATGGCGAGAAATGCACCGACCCTTCGAAAAATCTTCAAAAGGGAATGAAACTGACGGTGGACTTGAGCGTCAGCAAGGAGCCCCAGCGAGGTCACGAGAAACCCGCGAAACGCCGCTTTGATCGCGACCAGGGACCGGACCAACCGACGATTCGCTACGTCGACAAGCACATCGTTGTCGTGGATAAACCCGCCGGAATGACAACGGTGCGTCACAAGCACGAAGCCGCCGAACACGGGGAAAGGGCCCAGAAATTCTTGCCGCCGACGCTGGCGGACGTGTTGCCCGGAATGCTCGCCAAGGGAGACCCTAACAAGAAACGGGAGCGTGTCCGCGCCGTGCACCGACTCGACAAGGATACGAGTGGGTTGGTCGTGTTCGCTCGAACCGCCGAGGCCGAACGGCAACTTGGTATCCAGATGCGCAAACACTCGATCGAACGGAAGTACCTCGCGTTGGTTCGTGGTCAAGCCAAGGCCGATCGAATAGTCTCGACTCTCGTGCCCGATCGAGGAGACGGACTTCGAGGGAGTACAGACCGGAACGACCCGAGCGGGAAGCAGGCCATCACCAACGTGACCGTTGCGGAAGAGTTGGGAGAGTTTACGCTGGTGGAGTGCCAACTCGAAACGGGACGCACACACCAAGTTCGGATTCATCTTGGCGAGAGGGGGACTCCGCTTTGTGGTGAGCGAATGTATGATCGTCCGCTCCGGGGCGCGATCAACCGGGACACGAGCGGAGCAGGACGGACAATGCTCCACGCTTGTTTCTTGAGCATCGATCACCCCGAGACGGGCAAGCGTATGAAATGGTCGTCTTCACTGCCCGCCGACATGAAAGATGTTCTCCAACATCTTCGTAAGGCTGCCCGACGACAAGCTCGGGTTGAAGAAGATTCCGAAGAGCCTCCCTCGCGGGGGAAACTTTCCGAACGATTTGGCAAATCGGAATGAGTGGCTCAGGAAGTGTCGCCTTTCGCCGTCCGCCCCCGCGAACGGACGCATTATTTAGCGCTTTGCAGAGTGTTGTTTGTTCGCTTCGGTGGCTTTCGGCTGCTTCGCAGCAAAAGCCACCTACCCTCAGTGTTGTTTGTTCGCTCCAGTGGCTTTCGGCTGCTTCGCAGCAAAAGCCACCTGCGCTCAAAGTCCCTCGCTCGCGCTTCGGGCTGGTGTCAGACTTCACACTCTGGCGTGTCGGGCGAGCAAAGAATTCCCCACTCTGCTGGACCAAACAACCACCCACCTTGAATCGATTCGCCCAATCTCCCTACAATGCCCCTGAACGAAAAGTCGTCACAGCGGGCCCTCTCTCATGCCGATCATCGAAGTCCAGGAATTGGCCAAAACTTACCGCGTCTTTCAAAAACAGAAGGGCTTACTTGGTGCGTTCAAGAGCCTTTTCCGGCGCGAACACAAAGAAGTCCATGCGGTCGATGGAGTAAGTTTTGCCATCGAACCAGGCGAGATGGTTGCGTTCCTCGGTCCAAACGGAGCGGGGAAGACGACGACGCTCAAAATGCTCTCGGGGCTGATCTTTCCGTCGGCAGGAACGGCGAAGGTGTTGGGCTATGTTCCGTGGGAACGCCAAGACGCCTTCCGCCGACAATTCGCCCTCGTTATGGGGCAAAAGAATCAACTCTGGTGGGACTTGCCCGCAGGAGATAGTTTCGACCTCCACCGCGAAATCTATTCGCTCGACCATCGCGAATATCAACAAACACTCGGCGAGTTGACCGAACTCTTCCAGGTCCAAGAACTCACCAGACAACCGGTGCGCGAACTTTCGCTCGGCGAACGGATGAAAATGGAATTGATCGCCGCGTTGCTCCACAAGCCACGATTGTTGTTGCTCGACGAACCGACCATTGGTCTCGACGTTGTCGCCCAAGTGACCATTCAAAAGTGCCTCAAAGAATACAACGAACAACGCGGCGTCACGATGCTATTGACGAGTCACTACATGCGAGACGTTGAGGCGTTGTGTTCGCGCGTGCTCGTCATCACCGAGGGCAAAGTCGTATATGACGGTGCGTTGTCACGGATCACCGAGCAGTTTGGCCGAAACAAATTGGTGAAACTCCAATTCGCCGACGATGTCGCTCCGGATGACCTCGCCGAGTTCGGAGAGATCACTCGTTGTGAAGGTCCCGTCGTCGATTTACGAGTCGATCGGGCTCGGCTGCCGGAGGTCCTCGAAGTAGTTCTCAATCGCTACACTGTTCTTGATATGAACGTGCAAGACCCGCCGCTCGATCAAGTGATTGCCCGAGTGTTCGAAGAAGGAGGCGTCGAACAGAATGTCCACGTTCAGCCCGCCTGAGACCAAGACCCCCTCCGAATTTTCTGACCTGAACACAACTCCAACAGATCCTGTACAACCCTCCTTTGGCCAACGCCTCCGGAAATATTTCTGGATATGGCGAGTGTCGCTGGCCGAACGTCTGGTCTATCGGGCGGACTTCTTCACGAGCACGTTTCTGCGATTCTTGCCGATGCTCACGACAATATTACTTTGGCATGCGATCTTCGGAGCGAATGAAGCAGACCGCGACTCAAAAGAGATTGCGGGATACGGGCTGAACGAGATGATTGGGTATCTTTTGCTCGTGCACATCAGCCGGATGTTCTCGAGCATGCCGAAATTGGCTGGCGGAATCGCCACGGACATCCGCGAAGGTACACTCAAGAAATATCTACTGCAACCTTTGGACATGATTTCGTATTTGATCACGTACCGCATCGCCCACAAGATGGCCTACATGATGATGTCCTCCATCCCCTATGCAATACTGTTTTACCTTTGCCGCGATTATCTTCCCGGTTGGCCGGATCCCTGGACGTTCGCGGGGTATGTGGCGGCATTGTTGATGGGTTTTCTCATTGGGTTCTTCTTCGAATGCACGATCGGGATGGTGGGCTTTTGGTTCCTGGAAGTTACATCGTTTCTCTACGTCGTGGGAACGATTACGTTCTTTTTATCGTGGCATATGTTTCCAATTGATTTGTTCGGAACGTATGGACAATTCTGGGTGACGTTCATGCGATGTCTACCGTTCCAATACCTAGCGTATTTTCCGGCTGCGGTGTTTTTGGGCAAGATCCAGGGAGAGGCGTTGATCCAGGGATTGATTATTGAGGCGTGTTGGGTGGTCGGGTTGATCCTGATTTGTCGGACGATGTATAGGCTGGGTTTGCGTCGATATAGTGCGTACGGGGGCTAAAGGGCAGACATCATGGGAAAATATTTTCGCATCTGGTTTGCCCTCGGGAGATATGGGTTCATCCGCGAGATGACTTTCCGGAGTAACTTCTTGATCAAGGTCACCGTGGAAGTAATGTGGCTTTCGATCCTCTTGATTTTCTACAACGCAGTATTCGCCAACACGAATTCGGTCGCGACGTGGACCCGCGCCGAATACATGTTTTATGTCGGTTGCTACTTCACGTTCAGCAGCATACTGGAAGCATTCTTTCTGGAGAACTGCGGAGAATTCGCGAATCTCATCCGGACCGGTGATTTGGATTTCTATTTACTCAAACCCATCGACGAGCAATTCCTGGTGAGTTGTCGAAAGATCGATTGGTCGACGATACCAAGCATTCTCATGGGCATCGGAGTGATGGTCTTTTCGTTAATCGACCTGAATTGGGAATTCGACATGGTCAAGCTCGGGCTATTTGTCATGCTCATGACTTGTGGAGTCTCGATTGGATATAGCTTCTTGCTGATGATCACGGCCTCATCCGTGTGGCTCGTGCGGAATCAAAGCCTGTATGAGATTTGGTGGCTCTTCTCTTCGCTATTGCGTTATCCTCGCGACATCTTTACGTCGGTCAATGTGGAAAGCGGAGTGATCCTTTGGATTGGTCGAGTGTTCACGTTCCTCATTCCAATCATGCTCGCCATTAACGTTCCGGCAAATGTGATGGTCAAAGCTCTCGAACCATGGTTCATTGGATTCACGTTTGTGGTTGCCGTTGTGTTGCTGATGGTGAGCCGTTGGGTTTTTCGGTCGGCGATGCGGCATTATCGAAGTGCGAGTAGTTGAAGCCGGGCGAAGTTTCACGCCACCGGGTTCGTCATCCATTCTTTTCGCGTCCGCCGAGCTTGTATCAATTCCGCACCAAAGAACACAAGTTGCGACGAATAATAAATCCAGATCAGAAAACCCACCAACACATTTGCAGCCCCGTAAACTGTTGCTGTCGCGACCGCTTCAAGATACCACGTCAAAGCCACTTTTCCGACCATAAACATAATTGTGGAAATTACGGCTCCGTACGTAACATATCCGAAGGAAATGGAGTTTCCCGCCAACACCCAATACACGCATATGAAGATCAACACGAGATACAGAAACGAACACGAGACGTTGAGGAGTGACCAGAAGAACGGGAGGGTTATCTCTGTGTGCTTCATAAGAAGGGAAATGAAGAGAGTTACAACCAGCGAAATCAACAAGAGAAATCCCGTGCACAGGACCATCAAGATCGACAGTGCATGATCAACAATCGTGCGGAGAATAGAACTCTCGCCGGATTTTTCGAGTTGCCAGATGACACGGAACCCAGAGCGAATACTCAAGAATATCTGTAAGGCGACCACGACAGAGATGAGGAATGCGAGAGAGGAGATCCAACCTTGAGAGCTGGTCTCTGCGGAGCGCTGGAGGACTGATGAAATCAAGTTCGCGTTGTCTTTTCCGACGTATTCGACAAGCAACACATGCACTTTGCGTTCGGCAGTCTCTTGACTGAAGAGGACTCCGGCCATCATGACCGCAAACAGGATAAGCGGCGGAATCGAAAAGAGCGCGTAGAAAGCCAGAGCGGCACCGCGCTGGAGACAATCGTGTTCGATGAACATTCGTGACGCGCGTAGGAGAATACGGAGACTTGTGAGCATGATGCAATCAGTTCTTTCCTTGGCGTCGCAACTCCTGAGTTCGTGAACCTTCGAACATTCAAGCAGTGCTTTGGGCGATGAGGGACTGAACGATCCGCTTCGTCTCCTCGGAAGTCAGGATGTTCTTGGGAGTTCCAAAAACTCTTCCGGAGTTGTTGCTTTCCCCGACGGTCCAAGTCCACCCCCTCGACTGTTAATCTCCAAAGGGTATGGTTCAATGGGATTGTGTTCGACTGAGAAGAGGTCGATGTTATACCCCATCAGAGGCGCAGACAGTTCAAAATAATGTCGGACAACATTCGCACCGGGAATGCTTCTCACTTGCCCAATGACGACATTCTTGGTCTTTTGGCCAAGATACACGCCTTGCTGCTTCAGAATCGATACCGGAGTTGGTTTGTCTGGTTGGCCAAAATCGTCGGGCCAAAGATCTGGTATTTGTGTTAACATGTATCCTGAATGACCAAAATTAACCATAACGCCCTTGCTTTCTCGAAGATTCAGTTTAGCGCCGCCCTATGCCTAGCAAGATACGGTTTCATTCCTTCTGTCACCTGAATGCGACCGTGGGAATCGATCCCAAGAGTCCGTGCATTTTTCCCAGACAAACGAGATGACAGCAATATCCGTCCATCGTCTGCGAAGCTGATCAGATGTTGATCGAACAGTGCATCATAGTTTGGGCTGAGGAGAATTCCGTTTTCAACATCAAGTCTCTCTTCCGCGGAAGCGTCTCGCCAAGGAACGATATGGCTTGCGATTAAAATTTCGACTTGATTAACTCCAGTCACCGCGCACTTGCCTCGGAATTTTTCCACAAGTCGTTGACGGTACCATCCTTGACCAACCCGAGAGGTCACCAACCCCTTTCTTTCAG
>CAYYUU010000311.1:0-7814 GCA_964474955.1 uncultured Alcaligenaceae bacterium
TCTTTTGTCCTTCGCTCGCGCTTCAGGCTTGTAAAAAACACTACAAGAAATTCACCAGTGCTCGAATCCCCGCGTCCTTAAATCAACTGTCGAATTGCTCGACCATCGCGAACAATCTGGTGCGGTCGTCCAGACGGATCGTTAAACGTTCGGCTCGTGTCGATCCCGAGGACCTTGTAAAGCGTGGCCAAGATGTCGCCAGGTCGTTGGGGATCATTCGCAGGTCGTTCCCCGCGAACGTTCGTCGAACCGACGACTTGGCCGCCACGAATGCCGCCACCACCAAGCAGCGAGAATCCAGCTCGGCCCCAGTGGTCACGACCAGCGCTTCCGTTGACGCGAGGCGTTCGCCCGAATTCACCCATCACGCAAATGGCGACCTTGTTATACAAGTTTCGCTCGTTCAAATCTTCGACGAGTGTCCCAACGGCTCGGTCATAAATCGGCAACTGACGCTTCATCGCATTTTCGATTTGCGAGTGGTTGTCCCAACCGCCCAAGTGAACGCTCACAAACGTCACGCCAGCTTCAACAAGTCGGCGAGCCAGGAGGCAGCTTTGGCCCCATGAGTGTCGCCCGTAGCGGTCACGCAATCGGGGATCTTCTTGGCCAATGTTGAATGCCTGACGAGCACGCGGACCGGTGATCATTTCGAAGGCTTCACGCTGGAAGTGATCCATCGTTTCGGCCACGCCCGATTGATCGATACCTCGGTTCATCGTGTCGAACGTCCGAAGCAGGTTGCGACGATTTTCCAGTTGGGCAAGCGTTACGCCGCCCGGCAACACTAAGTTTTGGACCGAGAAGTTCCGACGATTCGGGTCGCTGTTGACCTGGAACGGATCGTAAGCTCGACCGAGGTAAGCGCCGCTAAGATAGCCAGGACGAATCCCAACCGTCGAAGCGTACGGAACCGAAACATACGCTGGCAATCCAGGTCGATTCGGGCCGCGAAGTTTAGCGGCATACGATCCGATCGAAGGATACATCGGTGCTTGGCGAGCTGCCGTCGAACCGTGATAGCCCGTGGTCATCCAGTGAGCACCGGCGAAGTGGTCGCCTGTTGCGTGCGTGAGCGAACGGACGATCGCGAGCTTGTCCATCTGCCGAGCTTGTTGCGGCATCAAGCTACAAATCTGAACACCCGAAACGTTCGTGTTGCACGTCTGCATCGGCCCGCGATATTCGGCGGGTGCTTCGGTCTTGATGTCGTACGTGTCCATGTGAGTCGGACCACCGTCCAACCAAATCAAAATGACTGCGGTGTCCCTGGTCGCTTGACCATTCGGCTGGGCAGCTTGGGCCTTGACCCGAAGCCAGTCAGCCATCGTCAACCCGGCAACGCTCAGCGCTCCGGCCTTGACAAAACTTCGACGAGTGAGCCCGTCACAATACTGATGACGGTCCTTGGCGTTCACTTGCAGCATATCTTTCCCCCCTTTGGAATGTGTAGGGTGCAGAAATTGGTAGGAAGCACACGAAGTAGGCAGTGTTGTCTTTTTCCGTTTTTGCGGGCAGTGGAATCTACCTCAAACGGAAAATCTTGGTGAGATCGATAAATTGTACGACGTGAAATCGTTTCATGCGAGATCATTTCTCGCAGAAATCAAAGCCAAACGAAATCGGCAGGATTGGTGTTGCTTTGGTAAAATGGTGCTCAGAATGTTCTGGCAGCCACTCCCGAAAGGAGAATTCAAAAGTGTCCACTTCCTCAATTGTGGTGCAGGGGCTCTTGAACCCTGACGGCACCATTACCCTTGAGACAATTCCTGAGTTGTCACCTGGACCGGTCAAAGTCACTGTGGAGCCGTTGACGACAAAAGCCGGACCTTCGCCGAGACTGCCCGATGAGCCGTTCGAGGATCAGAGCATCCCCGCGCCGTTTGACTTGACCCGTCCTGAAAATCTTCAACGTGTAGTCCCGAAACAAGTAGCGGAACGCTTGCCTGACCCCATGTAGCTCCGGTTCGACAGAAATGATTGTCTTGTTTGGGAAGTTGCTTTTCGAACCGCGAAAAGGGCTTTGTCTTTGAGATCCTTTCGGATCAATGGGTAGCAACGCAAAATCAATCTCGGTCCGATTTGTGTTGTTCCGCGGAAATACAGCAATCTAATAACTTTTCCAAATCCGATCCGATCAAGCTATCGGTAAGAGGCAGTTCGCGTTCCGCAGTGTAAGTAAATCGACACGCCCGTGTGTATTCTCTCAACGGCGTTTGACCATCGTCAGTTCGTTGCCTTTTTCGTTGTACCAAGCCTCATCCATGAACGTGCGAATAAGCATGATGCCGCGGCCACTGGCTCGCAATAGATTTTCCGGATCGGTTGGATCGGGCAGAGCTGTGTGGTCAAAGCCGGAACCATCGTCGCGGATGGTGTACGTCACTTCCGACGGAGACAACCGAGCCGTCACGCGGACTTTGCGATCGCGGTACGGTGGGATCTTCGCTCTAGCTTCGCCGAGTTTCCGATATTCGTTTCCCGGGAGTTCTCGTAACGCGGAATCTAACTCCAGGTTTCCGTGGTCGATGGCATTGGCCAACGCTTCGGTCAGCGCCGTACTAATTTGCAAGAGTCCGGTTTCGTCACAAAAATTCAACCGCTGCAGCTCGTCGCGAAGATAGGTGATCAATGCCTGAGCGCCACCCGGTTCGTATCCCAAAACGAATCGCGACTCGCTCTGTTCCAACAACTGCCGAACTTTGTCTCGCTGTTGGGTCGATTCGACAGCCGCCATCACGACCTGTAGAGCTTCACTGAGGTCTTGTTTCAAGTGCTGCTTGCGAACATAACTCGATGCCCCCGCCAACAAAGCCTCCAACGCGATTTCTTCACTTCCAAACGCCGTCATCAAGATGACCGGCAGCGTAGGGAATTTTCGGCGGACGTATTTCACCAACTCCAAACCGTCCATCTCGGGCATTTGAAGATCGGCCAACACGATGTCGGGATGTTCGCGTTTCAGGACATCGACGGCCGCTTTTCCGTGAGCAGCATAAATGGGCTTGCAACCTTGTTCCTCGGCGAAGGCACCGGCCACCCGTCGATCGACGGCGGCATCATCGACAATGAGTATCGTCGTCATGAGCTATTCTCCTTTTGGAGGGAGTGCTTCACATGACTCGTAATTTATTGGAAAGGGCTTCTTTGCTTCCTTCGTCCGCTCCGTCCTCTCATCTTACTCAATTCCATCGGTTCCTGTTGGTCGAAAGGGGAACATGCTAAGTCCGGGGTGCTGCATCCTGTCTGCGATCTCAATTGAAAGATGTAGTGATTGTGAGGAATTCACTGGTTGTATGGAAAAATTCAAGAAGTTGCCTCGCAACATCCGATTTCATTCCCAGAGAGACATTCGGCTTGAAGGTGTTCCGCATTTCCACACGCAGCGAGTTCTCTCCTGAATGAATGAGATGCGGCATTTCTGACTGCAAGTCCAGAGCGGGAAAGAAATACGGACGATGGGAGAAGCGACGATGGCAAGACAGTGGGTATTACTGACGCTGATGTGTCTTGGTCTGGTCGGGCCGACGGAAGCGCTTGCTCAGTTCGTCCCTGGTACAGTCCAAGGAAACGCTCCCGGCTTTCCCTATCCTCCACAAGGTCCGCCTCCGCCGCAGTATGTCCCCGGGACCGGCTTTGGCGCTCACCCCGATTACCCGATTCCCCCTTCCCCCGGATCTCCAGATCCGACGCCGCTCATGCAGACTGGCGGGGGAAGTCCCGGAGGCGTCCCGGCCCAGAACATCACCGGGGCTCCCCCCGTGTCACTGACCAATGACGTGTACTCAGTCAATGCGTTCGATGACCTCGACACGATTGGCTCGACTGAGCCAAGCACCTATAGCGAGGCAAGCGTCGACCTCCTGATCCTCTGGACGGACTTCGATCGGAACCCGGCATTCAGCACGAATGTTCGTGGCATCGCAGCGACGACACCCGGGACCGTGGACTTCGATTACGACAGCCCACGAGTCATTCCGCGAGTTAACTTGAATTTCCAATTCAGTCCGTTCTGGGGAGTTCGGGGGTCCTGGATGCGGTTGTCCCAGGCATCCAACGTGATTGCCTTCAACAACAGTAACCCGTTTGCCAACATTCAGTCTGTGGCGCCTGTGTCTGCTGCTGTTCCGGTCGTGGAAACTCAAGACGTCATCTTGAGCGGAGTGAACACAAGCAGCCAGGTCTTGACCGGGACCGAAAATCGCCCGGTCCAGATTATCTCTCCCAACACGTTTTTCTTCCTCGACTCGTTGCCGACGCAATCGTTGCAAGACCTTGTGCCTCTGACTCTCGGACCGTTTCCGTTCTCGAGTTCGATTTCGATGGGCTTTCCTGACATGCTGGCGTTCGGGAGTAGCCTCCGCTTGGAAGTCTTTGACGCGCAACTCACCCGGTACATCGAACTGGGAACCGCGAACGGGCTAATCGGAGTTGGAGTGCGGTATGCTTACGTATCGCAAAATTATACGGCCAGTCGCGTCAACTTTGGTGGGGTGCAACAAACGGTGGGCTATGATCCCTTCGTCAATCTCGACGACGACGCGCAGCTACTGGTAGCCGTGGACCGGGACGAAATGTTCTACGGTCACAACTTCGGTGGGGTCGGTCCTAAATTCAGTCTCGAACTCGGACAAGACATGGGTATAGCCGGGCGCTTGTTTTCCAAGTTTCATGGGTCCGTGCTGTTTGGCAACCGGGAAGAGGTCGCGTTCCTGACGGGGCAACAACGAGCCATCGTCTCGGACATCGACCGGAACGTCGTCTCGGACCTCATCTTCGATCAAACCGTCGGTTCTAACACCCAAGCCGTTTATCAAAACGACTCGTTCACCGTCATTCCAGTCGGTGAGGTCGAAGCCGGGATCGAATTTCGTTTGGGGATGGGAAAATTCATTCCGCTCGTTCGATTGTCGGGATTCGCCCAAGCTTGGATCAACGGCGGAAATGCGACGAACCCCAACGCGAACCTCTATCTCTATGGAGCCAACGCGACGGTGGGGATTGGGTTCTAACGACTGATGTTGGGGTGAGCCCAGTGGAAGTCATGCCACAATTTTCCACTTGGGACGTTACTTCCACTGATCTCAATGACAAACAAAGGAGGCACACTCGTAAAGCAAAATATATGAGCGTGCCTCCTCCTTTCGATCTCATCTCTTCCCCAATTCCTTTCTCGCATCGGGCGCGTCACTCATCTGAGTCTCGGCGAAGCGTTCTCCTGCGTTATTGTAAAACAAGATTCGGTTTTCATCTCCTGCCCAGACGGCATACGTCTTCAGCAACCGAGGGCCTTGTGCCTTGAAGAACAGGCCACACGGTTTCTCGCGTTTGGTGATGACTTGTTCGGTCAGTGGTGTCTGGTCTCGGTCGAGTTGGTCATGCGTGCAAAGTACGTCGAGGACATGATTTCTCAAGTCTTCCAGAGTGGGCAACGGCAGTGTCTTCGTCATGGCGAGCAGAAATCTCCGAGATAGGTCGGTGCTGGTCAATCGCATGCTTGAAGCACTCCACCTATCGGCAAGAAAAGATCCTCGCCTTTCGTTCGGAACGATCCGGACTCACCCGAACCACTCGATCCGGTGCGTTTCCGGAGGGTTGTGTCAGTTCCACCTTTCCTACCAAACTTGCAGTTGCCGCAACGCCTCATAAATGACGATCCCGGCAGTCGTCGCGAGATTCAAACTCCGCACATGCCGTGTGAGCATCGGGACCGTCACCATCGTTTCGGCGTACTCTTGCTTGAGCCACTCCGGAAGCCCACTCGACTCATTCCCAAACAGAAGACAATCACCTCGCTGGAACGCGAACTCGGTGAACGGTGTCTTCGCATGAGCGCTCAGACACACCAACCGAAGCGAATCGTTCGCGTCACTCGGGGACAACACACTTTGCTGAAACTCGTCCCAACCGGCATGACAATGCAACTTGACCAACTGCCAGTAATCCAGACCAGCACGTCGCAAGCTCTTCTGATCCAGCAAAAAACCAAGCTTCCCAATCAAATGCAGCGGCAAGTCGTTGGCCACACACGTTCGCCCGATGTTGCCCGTGTTGGGTGGGATTTCCGGTTCCCAAAGAGCTACGTGAAGTAAGGGTGTGCTCATTGTTGACAGAATCCGTATACGTCGGCGGATGCCGCGCGACTCTTGAGACATTTCGTTCGAAAACGTGTTGTTCAGGGTAAACCACAAACGATGAATGACAAGAGGAGCCTACATCTCCTTCGCGATCAGGCCGTGGGAGAGTCGTCTTTCGCTCGGGCGATCGGATAAATAATTGTCTTGAGTTGAGGTGTTTTGAAGTGTCGTCTTTCGCTCCGCGAAAGAACGCTTGCCTTTGGCGCCCTTTCAAAGGAGACAAAGGCGACTCTCCCAAATCACACTGACCCTGAACCTCAGACTACTACCGCACCCAGGAGTTTTCCATGTCTGACAGCCCTCCGAAAAAAGTGGACATACTGGGATGGGGGCTCTTGCTCATCGGGTTGCTGTTGGCTGGTACTCTACTCAGCCACGACCCTCGAACACCTCCAACCGGGAGCGTTTATCCTCGGCCTGGCATTTCGGAGAACCTGTTGGGAACACTGGGCCATCAGATTGCGGAAGCCCTTTATGACTCGCTCGGTCTCGCGGTCTATCTGCTTCTGGCCAGTTGGTTCACGCTCGTCCTGATGGCGCTGTTGCGTCGGAATTACTGGACGTGGTGGAGAAGGTTCGCGGGGTGGCTCCTTCTCATCCCGTGTGCTGCTGTGGCCGCCGACGTCTGGAAAGTCGACCTGGCTGGCGGTTCGCGGTTCGGTCCCGGTGGGAGCATCGGAGCGTGGTTGCACATCCAGCTCCTCAACGCTACGTCCGTAGACTTCGTCAAAGTAGGTGTCGGGGGATGGGCACTCGTCGGGTTGATCTTGTCCCTGGACGTCCTTCTTGTGGCTTCGTTACGGCAACTTTTTAGGTTCGTCAGGTCCTGCGCGCAAGCGATGTCATCGGCGGTTGGCGGTGTCGCAGGTGCTCTCTTGAGCATCGCACAGACACGACCTCAAGAACCACCTGAAACCTTGGATGAGTCCAAGTCCAAGGAGCCCGACAATCCCGAGGAACTCATCCCCGTTCGTCACCCACCTGAACCCGAAAGCACTGACGAAGAAGAGGCCGAAGAAACTGAAGAAGAGGAACCCGAAGAGGACGAACCGGAGTCTCCAACTCTGGTCGTCAACCGTCCGGCATCGCTCCCGGCTTCGCACATGAACGAGAGTTACGAACTCCCTCCGATAACCTTATTAGATGACCCCGAGCCGTTCCCCTACGAAGAGCACGACGAGGCACTCCGCAACCGCGCAGTCCTGTTGGAGCAGGTCTTCCAGAACTTCGACATCAACGTCAAAGTCGTGGGGATCAACACAGGTCCGGTGATCACACAATACGAGATATCCCTGGAGACCGGTCTTCGCGTGAACAAGGTCACGCGTCTGTCCGAGGATATCGCGCTAGGGTTGGCCGTTGTCAACGTCCGGATCGTTGCGCCCATCCCCGGGAAGAACACCGTGGGCATCGAAGTCCCCAATGAACACCGCGAGGTCGTCAGGCTCAAAGAGGTCATCCTCGCACCCTCGAAAAAAGCCGCCAAATCCAAACTCCCGTTGTTCCTTGGCAAGGACAGCGAGGGACAACCTCTCGTGTACGACCTCGCGGACATGCCGCACTTACTCATTGCCGGACGGACAGGGACAGGGAAATCGGTCGCCCTCAACAGCATCATCCTGAGTATGTTGATGACCCGCCGTCCGGACGAGGGCAAGATGTTGATGATCGACCCCA
>CAYYUU010000312.1:0-7811 GCA_964474955.1 uncultured Alcaligenaceae bacterium
TTGAACACTCGTGCAGCGTAAAAAACTCGTCGCTTCGTTCCTCCCGAAGATTTAGACAGAAATTCACGTGTTCTCGCGTCGGAATTTCTGAAGAAGTCTTGATATGGATGGTGAGGAACTTTACAATTGTGACGAGCGATAGGGGGAAGGAGATGGGACTCGCGAAGCTATGCAATGTTTGCTCAGTTGTATAGCACAAAAATTGTCGAGTCGAGTCTCTATTTATTCGGTCTGCATTGTTGCGAACGCAGAGAGCAGCCAAATTACCACAGTGAGGCCCAGCTTCCTCACAAACCCGATGATAAATCGCGACGCTTGTCTGCCAGAATTGTTGGCTAGTTCAGTACACTCCAAGGCAATGGCATTGTCCCTGACCCGGACGAACCGAGATGTACTTCGCGGAATCACAAAGATTGGCAGAACCAAGGCTCCAGCGGAATCTCTTTCCGGATAGATCGGGCATGTAATGGCGTTTGGCGATTGGTAGCTTGTTGATCCATTCGTAACCAGACCACAACCGTGCCTTGGGTCGTTCACGATTGAATTGCGTGGGCGACCTGAAGTTGGACGTGTGATTTTTGAGTCTTCACAAGATAGGTCGATGTTGGAAAAGCAAATAGGGGTCGTGGACGAACTCGCGACTCTTGCAGCATCTAGGCTCAAGGTCGCTTTCAACAAAGCATTGTTGGTTCATTCTTTGAAAAGTCACGGGGGCGCTTTCCAGAAACGGCAACGTTGACCTTCTTGGACGATTTTCGGTCTAACGTGCCGAAAGGCTTCAAGTGGCTCCGTTGCTGGTGTGCACCTTCTGGAACTTGAGGCGACCTCGTTCATCTTTTCCCAGACTCGCGGTTCGGTAATTCGCCTCGACGGAGACTGCCGCCACTTTGCCTGCGGCAGTGACAAGGTCCGGCCACGACCTTTCCGTCTTTTATCATTCGAACCGACCAGAGTCTCTTCCTTTCCTATCGCTTTGAGTTGGTTGCGTTGAGGAACCCGAATCGACGTCTCCTAAAGGAAACGTCGCTGGAGGGTCTCTTCAAATGCAAGTTCCGTCAAGCAACGAAATCATCAACGGGGAAGGATGGTCATGAACACAGCTACCAAACGACGAAAACGCCAACCGAAAGCGGAGGAATCCTCCGAGTTCGCGCCGACAACGATATTCTCGTCCGATCTCCTCACGCCAGAAGAAGAAAAGAAACTTCTGGCGACGTTTTGGGAGTGCAAGACGGATTTGGTCAAGGCGTTGATTCGCCACTTCCCAAAATTGCGAAGTCAAAGGCCACCGATGGAACCCTGGCCCATGGCGCAATTCATCCGGGACTTTTGCGACGGGGCGGCTCGAAAAGTCGCCAGCATTCGACGAATTCACGATCGCTATATCCACTGCAAACATCGCCTCGCTTCGGCCAACATCCGTCTCGCTGCCCACGTCGCCAAGCGGTTCCGTCATCACGCCCTCGGGTATTCCGACTTGTTGCAAGAAGCCGTTTGCGGATTGATGCAAGCCATCGATCGTTTTGACGTCAGCCACGGCACACGGCTCGCCACCTACGCGACCTGGTGGATTCGACAAACACTCCAAATCGCCGTTGCCCGCCAAAGCCATCTCGTCAGCCTCTCGCCTCACCACCTCCAAGAACTCGGCCTCCTCCAGCAAGAATCCGAAGCACTCGCCCACGGCGGAAAACATCTCCCAAGTCCGCAAGAACTTGCGTCGCGAACGGGCAGCAGTCTTGAGCACCTGACCCACCTCCAAACCGCCACTCGTGCTCCGGTCTCGTTGAATGCCGTGCTCGACGACGACAGCGATTTCAAATTGACCGAGGCGATGCCCGACAACGACAGCCAAATCCAAAGGACGAATTCCGAACGACAAGAAGCCCTCAGCTTCTTGATGGAAAACTTGCGACCACGCGAACGGAAAGTCCTCGATTTGCGGTTCGGCCTGACCGGCAACGGCACACACAGCCTCCGCCAGATCGGCCACTTGCTCCGCATTAGCAAAGAGCGGGTCCGCCAAATTCAAAACCGCGCCCTGGAAAAACTTCGTGCTTCCGCCGAACGCGTCGGATGGGATCCGAGCTTGCTCCTGAGCTAAACAGAAGTCGCGTATTCCAAGTTTGACGTCTTGATTCACGAAAAAAACGCCCACGAGGTTTCCTCGTGGGCGTTTTTGATTCACGACAAGAAACGCTCGGGACGAATTATTTCGACGGAATCTTGATGGATCGGGACTTTGCTTGCTTGCGGATGATCTTGCGGATGGCTTGATCCAAGGCTTGGGTTTGCTTGCCAGCTTGCGCCTTTTGTTGTTTGCGGATGTAGGCATCCCGAAGTCGATTCACTTTCTTGATCTCCTTCTGGATCGCAAGCCGTTTGGCCTTCATGTCCTTGACATACTCGACCCGTTGGGCCGGTTTCATCTTGCGAAGTTTTTCCGGCAGATCTTTCTCTTCGATCTTGGTGATGTCAAACTTGGGGTCGGCAATCGACCGATCTACCAGACAAGCCTCGGCTTGACGATAGAAGCCGCCTGCCTTACTTCCGGCTCGCGCCGCCGCAACGGGCGCTCCGACCTTCGCGGCATTCGCATCTTGTTTCAGTTGGTTCCTGCGTCGCTGATTCCCCAATTTGCCGTACCAGAGATAGGTCGCGTTCAATTTTTTCCCCAACGCAACCAGCTTTTTGTCGTGCGGCGTCGAGACGGCGACCGTCCCACGGTCCTGGTCGATGCTAGTGTATTCGCCCTCGGCAGAGTGGGCCAAATCTTCCCACGTCTTGATTTCTTGTTGGTTCGCTCGCGACCACTTGCAGTGAATCGTGTTGATTATGACGCCCTTTTGGATTGCGTTCTTGGCGACAGTCGCGAGGGAGATTTTCTTGTCCTGGTCTGCCGGTTCGTTCCCACACACAAAGAGCAATCGCAAGGCGTTCTTATTTTTCGACCAGTCCAACTCGTCTAACGCCGCTTGCGAGACGCGAGCAACGTATTCGGTTCCGCCGTGCGTGCGGAGGGCGAAAAGTTTTTCGTACACGGCGTCGAGATCTCCGGTGAATCCCAGGACCCTCTTCACCCAGCCGCTCTGTGCGCCATAGGCCGGGGTGCCGTAGGCGTATAATGCAATTCGCAGTTTCGGAGTTGGTTCGGCCTTCGCCAACTCGTTCACGATGTCCCACAGTTTCACCTTGGCCGAAGCGATGAGCCCGTCCATGCTGTTCGAAGTATCGAGACAGATGACCAAATCGATCTCGGCTCGCTTAACCGGCTTCTTTTTCGGCTGGGCCGAAACGGTTTCGGCGCAGAAGAACGTGCTGACCAAAGCGACCAACACCGGTGTGAAAATGTACGCGCGACGATTCATGAACAACCTCCTTTTCTATGGTTGCCTTGTGCTAGAAAACTTTTGAGCGATCTGTGTTATAGACGAATTGGAGGAGGCGCGAGTTGGCTCGTCGCGAGAAAAAATTGTCGGTCCGAGAATCTGCAAAAAAGAAAACGCCATTCGTGGCACTCACGATTTGGCCTTGGCGATCTGCGCGATGACCTTTTTTCGTTGGTCTTCTGAAAGGGCAAACGTTGATTTCGCCAACCGTGAGGCCGTCACATAATTTTTCTCCGCGGCACTCAAGTTGTTGAGTCGCTCGTTGGCCATTCCCAGATACAGGTACATTCGGGGGTCGTAGGGATGGCGGCGAATGGCGGCCTGAAAGAGGTCACGCATCTCGCGAGCATGCGCGTCAGATTTGGTCTGCGAGTAAACCACTCCGAACGTGTCCAAGAGTGCCGCCGGCAATCGATCTCCTGGAAGGGGGCTGTGGTCCGGTCCTCGCCGAACTTTCTTGAGGAGCTTCAGGGCTTCGCTCGGCTCATTGAAGTGGGTGGCGAGTACGAACGCCAAGTTGTTGCCAGCGACAAAATTCTCGGGCCGTTGGTCGAGCACTTGCTCCAAGATGACTTTCGCTCGGGCGTAGTCATCCTTTCCCTTGCGTTGGAGATGAACGTTGGCCAAGGCCATCAACGCCGGGGTCCAGTTGGGGTTTTCCTTGAGCAGTGCCGTCAGTCGCGTTTCGGCTTCCGTTTCTTTCCGAGCCCGAACGAACCCCACCGCACCGCCGAGGAGAATCCGCTTCCTCGCGAACTCGATGGCTTCGCTCTTACGTTTGCCAAAATCCTCGACATTCATCCCTTCCGGGCGTTCGGAAGGGGCATAAATTTTTTCCAGCCGCTCGAGTTGTTGCTGGATGAGAGCCGCGATGACTTTGTCGGCTTCGGTGGTCTTTCCGGCTTGGGCGAGAAGTTGGATCTCGGCCCTAAACGCGTCACTGGAGTTGGGAAGCTTCTGACGCCACGTCCGGACCCATCGCAAGGCTTCTTTGGGTTGCTGTCGTTTTTCGAAGACGCCGACGATTCGGCGATAGGCCGAAACGTGTTTGGGATTTTTTTCGAGGGCCGTTTTGTAAGCCCGAAGCGCTCTGTCGAACTGCTTTTGGTGTTCGGCGATGCGTCCACGCAGAAAGGATGGTTGGGCCGATGTCGGCCGAGCTTCCTGAAGCGTTGCCAACCAGCCAGCCGATTTTTTCAAGAGTTCCGGATCGGACATGTCGAGGGCCAGCGTGACGATCAGTTCCAGGGCTTGCGGATGTCGTGGGTTTTGGGTAAGCGCGCGGTTGAGGTCGGGTCGAGACAAGTCGAGCCGATTGGCCCGGTACCAAAAACTCGCTTTGACGGCATACAAAGTTCCCGGAATCGTTCCTCGCGAGTTGGCGAGTTGGCACCACGCATTGACCGCCGACGCCATCGTTTTCGTCCGCGACCACGAATCCGTCGGCGTCCCCAGGTTGCCGAGGAGCAAGCAAGCGTTCGCGTAACCGAGGTAAAGCGACGGTTCTTGGGGGTAGGTCGTCAACAAGTCAGCGGCAACGGCCAGAGCGTTGCGAGGGTTACGCTTGGCCAGGGCCAACAGAGAAATGTGTACGCCCCGCTGGGCGATGCTTTCGACCCTCGTGATTTCCAACGCTTTGGCGAACTCGCGTGCGGCTTCTTTGAACTCTCCTCGATTCCATTTCAATGTCGCGTTGCGGCATAGGAATCGGCCAACGTGTTTATATCGTTCGAGTGCTTTGCCAATGTGCTTTTCCTTTTCATCCAAGCTCGTTCCGAGTTGGATCATCAAGTCGTAGAACTGGGGAGTAGGCTCCATCATCGCGGCGACCTTCTGGCCTGCCTCTGTTTTCCCCGAACGATGGAGCAAGAAGGCGAGCAAGGCGCGGTGTTGGTTCCCCCTGGCCTTTGCGACATTTTCGAGAGCTTGCAATGACTCCACTGCGGCTTTCCTTCGGCCAGTGTTGTGCAACCACGCTGCCGAAAAAAAACGCCCGCCCACGGTGTCTGGATTCGTGTCCAGGAACTGTTGAATCTTTTTATCGATGGCGGCGATGACCTTCGGAGATGGCTTCGCACTATCCGATTCGGGATCGGCCTTCTGCTCGTGGATGAGCAAGGCCGTTTCTAACTGCAAAGCGTGAACGCTGGCAGGATACGTCTTCCGAAGCATTTGGATTTCTCCGCGTGCTTCTTTGAGTCGATCCGTCAGCAGATAATACTGAGCCAACGCACTGTGGCCCTTTCGATGTCCGGGATTCGGAGCCGACAATTTCGCTAGAACACGCTTGGCCGCGGCTTCGTGCCTGCCTGCCAACTCTTGAAATTCTGCCAAGGTGATTGGCTTGCCGGATTTGCGTGTTCGCCGCTTGGTGAGTTCGGAGTACGCGACTTCCAGGCGTGTCTGCGCGATCATGCTTTGGACTTGGGTCTCGTCGCCTAACAACGCTTCGACCCAGGCCCTCTCCTGCGGGGACCGTTGAGAAATCGTACTGTAAAACGCCTCGATGTTGCGAAGGGACGTCAACGCGTCGGCCGGTCGATTCGACCCACGATAGACACTCACGAGGTTCGCGTGGGCCGAAAAGACCAGCGACTCCTCCTTGGAGCCCAGCACTGTTTCGAGTCGTTCGCGCGCCCTCCGGAGCTTGCCGGCTTGTTGAAACTTGGCCCCTTCCAACAACGCCACGATCGTTTTGGCGCTTGGATCTTTGACTCTTTTGAGAAACTGGAAGTGTTCCTGAATTTCCTTTTGTTTGGCCCCGAGGGCAACTTTCATGCTGGCCGCTTGGGCGTGGAATTCCAAAAGCTCTTTGGCTGCTTGCCTGCCTGGTTTGGCCACGACCATTCCGTATTCGAGCCAGGCCAGCGTTTCGGATCGAAAACGCTCGACGCGATCTTTCTTGGCCAGTCGGCTCGCGATCTGGTATTCCCGATGCGTCAGTTCGGCCAGTCCACAATAAAGATTGGGCGAACCGTGCATTTCCTTCGCGGCTTGTTTGGCCTTTTCCTTGACGGCCTCCATCTGTTTTTCCCACCAATCCTGGTGCGTCATGGCCAAGAAAGATTGAGCCTTCTTCAATGCCTTCACGGCCATTTCCGAGACCAACGCCGGCGTGAACGCCTTGTTGAACTTCGGTGCTTTTTTCGCGAACGATACAACATCTTCGATGACGGCCTTGAGGTCTCCCGTCGTGGCCTTCTTCTGGTTCACGCGGCGTGTCGTCAAGTCCACCGCCATCACGTGCAATTCGAGGGCTCCGTCACGATCCCACCGACCCACCTCTTGAAAGTCTTCTCCCCGAGCCGCTTTTGCCATGGCTCCATTCGTCCCAAGCAAGAGATCTCGGAGTTGGCTCCACTGGGCATTGGCGTCGGTGATCCTTCCGTTCTTCTCGGCGTGTTGAGCCAGCCATTCGTGGATCTTGGCCTTGAGGTGCATCGAGCGCCACGGCAACGAACCCTTGACGGTCAGGGCCTTGTTGGCCATTTTCAGGGATTTCTCGATTCGACTTTTCTTCCTCTGGTTCGGGGGAGTTTCGGTACCCGCCGGATTCTTCGTCGAGACGTTCGGTTGTTCGAAGTCGAACTTCGCTAGGAGGAATAACGCATAGGGGTTCTCTGGTTCGAGTTCGAGCAAGTTCTCGCTGAACGTGCGGATGAACTCCCAGTTCGGTTGGGGTAGGAGTAACTCCGAACGCAACGCCGTCCACTGGACTTTCTTCGATCGGGCCAGAATCAAACCACCTCGCCGCAGGTTCACTATGGCCTCATGGCGTAACTTCTTGTCGGGGATGACGTGGAAGCTGCGGAATTGTTTGCCGGTCGAGGCGTCGGTCAATAACGGCAAAGTTTTTTTCTCCGCGAGCCCTGAGGCATAGGCCGCGTCCCGAAGACTGAGAGCCCTCAGCCAGTTGGCCTTCCCGAGCAAGATGGCCTTTTTGGCCCGTTCTTCTTCGGGCAGAGCGGGTTCGGTCTTCGCCGCCGTTTCCAAAACTTGGATGGCCCTTTGGGCTTGCAACTTCGTCTCGTCGAATCGAAGCAAAGCTTTCTTCGGATCCTCTTCGTCCATGGCTTTCACGCCCGCGACGTAGGCCGATTCGCCCGCCTGGACATAAGACGCCGGCCCCCCGCTAAAGAGGTAAAACCAACCAACGAAGCTGACCGCCCCTAATAACAGAACGATCAAGACCACGCGAACAATTACACGAGTACGGCTCATGGATGTCTCATCCTTGACACAAAAAATTTCCGCATCCCCAGCGTTCACGATCCAGAACGTGATGGCCAGAGCGGTTGCGGACGACTGGAATGGAAAAGTAGTAGGCACACGGGGAACGGGAAATTTATTGATGTCTGATTTGGGAGTTTTCGGTGGCACGTCCCCGAGGACACGAGGGGCGTGGGTCTTTGAGGTCCACGC
>CAYYUU010000313.1:0-7809 GCA_964474955.1 uncultured Alcaligenaceae bacterium
CTGCTCACCGATGACGTTCCGAAATTCACCAGGGGTCATCTCGCCTTCCCATTATTCAAATTTGGGATGCTCCTCGAGTCGACCACAGACTGCGTGGCGGTATTCGTCAAGCGCTATGATGCGGACTTCTTCAGGACGAAGTTTGCCGAGCAGGTAAGGCGAATGAGTCGTAGCAACAATTTGAATTTCTGGATGTTGGTCGAGGATTTTTCGGAGCACATCGACCAGTTCGCGTTGCGCTTGGGGGTGTAATCCGCGTTCGAGATCATCGAGGAGGACAACACGAGGACGAGGCGAACTCATCAACGCTGTGATCAATCCCAATACTCAGATCGTCCTTCGCTTGCCAAACGTGCGGAAACTCCTGAGATCCCGTTGAAATCAAACAGCACGGACTCTCCAACATAATCCCGCTTGACGTGATGTGGAAACTTATCGTTCTCGACCGATACAATTTCCGTTTCACTTTCGGTCACCGTCCCTCGATCAAAACGAATGCCGGAAACCTTCGGGATGATAGAGCGGAGATTCGCAAGCAGTTCTTGAAGGCGTTTGGATTGGTTCAAGGCCATGTAGGCAAGTACAGAGGCGAGTCCCTTCCCGTCCCGAGCCATCGGTTTAGCCGCGGCTAATTGTAAAAACACGGAATGAGAAAGCTGTTCCAAGAACTCGGAAGCATTCGTGTTCAGTTGGCTGTTTACGGGATGCCCATTCTCTCGAAATTCTGCTTGGGAGTAAAAGTTTTCGGTAGAAGGGTTCAGAGTAAGCCTCGACGGAGGATCATCCTACACGTTTTCTCGACCTCTTTCGCCAGACTCCAGCCTTATCCCTCTTTGTTTTCGTTTTTCGGAAACCCAGAAGATGCGGCATCTGGTTTGTTTTGGGATTGGTCAAACTCACCCGCTTTGAGCCTCTTGATGTAGTTGTGATATGCCTTCATTGTGATGTGTGCGAAGATCAAGCAGATCGGTAAGTTCGCCAACAACATCACGCCTGTGCCGAGATCGGTAAACCCAGCAATCTCGTCTTCCGTTGTCACGTATCCTTGATGGGCTGCCCAGGCGATGCCGAACAAGATCAAGCAATAAATGACGCGGTACGGCATCACGAGCCAGTTGCCGAAGAGATAAATGATCCCTTGCTCGCCGTAATAGCTCCACGAGATGGCCGTGGACAACGCGAACAACCACACCCCAATCGGAATCATCCAGTAGCCTAACCCTGGAGATACTCGGTCGAACGCATGGCTCGTCAACTGAGCTGCGACGTAGTCGACGTAGACCGGATGCTTTCCGTCAGTCACGACTAACTTGGGACGTTCGCTGAATGGTCCAGCATCGTCCCATTCGATGTAGAACGTCGACTTGGCGTCGTCGCCTTCGCCAACTTTCTTTTCGATGACTTTCCCCTGGACGCGATGAATGTTCTGTCCTGTGTCTCCCTGGTTGTTCGCCTCGACCATCACGAAGACTCGTTGCTTATGTTTCCATTCTCCCGGGTTCCAATCCGTCTCATATCGTTTCGGGGCAAGCGTCTTTTTGAGTTGCAGTTTCCACTTCTTCGCTTCCGAGTCTGATGTTGACGTGACCCACTCGTCGGAACCTTCAGCCTGATGCGAGACGACCGGCACAAGGGCCGTTTTTTCCAGAGGATCGATGGTGGCGTGTTGGGCTTCCGGAAGTTCGGAGAAATGCGTTTCGTGTTCGCGATTCCAGGCGCCGCTTGAAAGGATGATCATGGCTGTAATTGTACACACCATGATGGTGTCGATGAACGGCCCGATCCCGGCGACGAGTCCTTCGCGGATGGGCTCGTCGGTCTTGGCGGCCGAGTGGGCGATTGGCGCAGAGCCCTGCCCGGCTTCGTTCGAGAAGAAGGCACGTTTCATTCCCCAGCTAAACGCGTAGCCGATCGTCCCCCCGACGAACGCACCGCTGGCCGTCGTCGAACCGAACGCAGATTGGAAAATCAAGGTGAACATCTCGGGCAACTTCGCGGCGTTGAGCGTCAGGACATAGATCCCGGCAACTAGATAAACGATGCACATGAACGGGACCAGGACCCCGGTCACTCGCCCGATGACTTTGATACCGCCGATGATGACCATGCCACATAGCAACGCCAGGACGATCCCCGAAATGTAACGTGGGATCTCGAAACTCCCGTGTGTCACTTCTGCAACGTTCCACGATTGGGCCATGTTGCCACCTGTGACCGTCGAGATTAACAACGTGACGCAAAAGATGGCCCCGATGACTTTCCCGAGTGTTCCAAGATTCGGATTCAGTTTGGGTAATCCGCGGTCCGCGACCCACATCGCTCCGCCGTGCGGATTCTCCGGATCATCGAGATTCCGATAGAGCATGGCCAGACTCACTTCGACGACTTTCAACGCCATGCCGATGACGCCGACTACCCACATCCAGAAGACCGCCCCGGGACCACCCAACGCGATAGCACCCGCGACGCCTCCGATGTTGCCGATCCCGACCGTCGCCGAAAGTGCTGCCGTCAACGCCTGGAAATGGTTGATCGCGCCGGGATCATCTGGATCATCATACTTGCCGCGAACGACGTTCACGCCGTGGGTCAACGCGCGGTACTGGCAGAACCCACTCCAGAGAGTGAACAGAATCCCAACGAGTAGGATGAAATACAGAACGTATTGGTGCCACAGGATGCCGCCGATGAGACCCAGAATGCTGTTCATGTTCTCGACAAACGATTCCATTGTGATCTCCGAGTGTCACAAATGTTAGGTACTTCGGACACTATAGAAATGTCCATGTCCGAGAGGTGCATGGATGTTCTTGGAATAGGAGAGCCCGGCGGGAGAGGAAATCAACGTTCCCATGTTCTTAGCACAACAGGGTTTGGGTGGCCAGTGGGAATTTGCCGAGCGGGCAAAATGAGGATGACTTGCTTTGATTCCGGTTTACAATGACTTGCGAAATTCGGGTTCTTTTGGTCGTTCGTTTGATTGATTGCGGCTTCGAACACTCACCCGAAGCGCGAGCGAGGATCTGAGCGAGAGCGGGAGAATCGCTTCAGGCATTATTCGCTTCGGGTGTCTTCCACCAACCCGAAGCGCGAGCGAGGATCTGAGTGTAAGCGAGCAAATCGCGTCAGGCATTATAGATCGTTTGGTCGGAAGCGGCCTACAGCTGTGTTTCTCGCTTCGCTCAAGATCCTCGCTTGCGCTTCGGGTGAGTGTGAAACTGCCGCAGCAATGAGGACAACATCGAACCTCCCACAACACTCAACTCGAAAAACTCGATCCATACAGGAGGTCACTCTCGTGGCATCGGAATTGAAAAAGAAATCAGAAGGCTGGGGGACCAGGATCGGCGTGATCCTGGCCGTCGCCGGTTCGGCAGTCGGGCTCGGGAACTTTCTGCGATTCCCGGGGCAGGCGGCACTCTACGGCGGCGGGGCGTTCATGCTCCCGTACTTCATCTCGTTCTTGATCCTGGGCATTCCGTTGTGCTGGGCCGAGTGGACGATGGGCCGCTACGGCGGGACGAAAGGATTCAACTCCGCCCCGGGCGTGTTCAGTGTGATTTGGCGACACCCCGCGGCGAAGTATTTCGGAGCCATCGCTCTGATGATCCCACTGATCATCTATTTCTACTATGTCCTGATCGAGGCGTGGTGCTTGGGGTATGCCGTGAGTTACCTCCGGGGTGACATGAATAATCTGTCGACCCAAGAGGACTTCAAGACGTTTCTTTTTAACTACATTGGCGTTCACCGAGATGGGGACATGCTCGCGAGCAAGAACTGGGATTTTCTCGCGATCTTGGTATTCGTGTTCAGCCTGAATTTCGTGCTGATCTACCGCGGCGTGAACAAGGGCATCGAAACGTTCTGTCGGTATGCCATGCCGGTGTTGGTCATCCTGGCCCTCATCGTGTTGGTGCGCGTGTTGACACTCGGGGCTCCTGATCCGGAAACGGGACAGAAACATTCGCTCACTGAGGGACTGGGGTTCATGTGGAACCCCCGACCCGAAAAACTCTGGAACTTCGAGACGTGGCTCGCCGCGTCGGGCCAAATCTTCTTCAGTTTGTCCGTCGGGTTCGGGATCATCGTCAACTACGCGAGCTACCTCAAGTCGAAAGACGACGTCGTATTGAGCGGCCTCAGTTCGAGCAGCATGAACGAATTCTTCGAAGTCTGTCTCGGCGGTTTGATCACCCTCCCGGCGGCCTTCATGTTCCTCGGCGTTCTCGGCGACGAGACGTTAAAATCGACTTTTCAACTCGGGTTCTTGGCTTTGCCTAACGTCTTCGCGAACATGTGGGGCGGGCAGTTTTTCGGATTCCTTAGGTTCTTCATGCTCTTCGTCGCGGCGGTGACGAGTAGCGTGTCGATGCTCCAACCTGTGATTGCCTTTTTGGAGGAAGGTTTCGGACTCCAGCGTCACGCATCGGCAGCGTTTCTCGGATTAGTTTCGGCCTTCGGCGTTGGGTTCGTGGCCTATTTTTCGAAAGGGACGCTCGCCCTCGACACACTCGACTTCTGGGTCGGGAATGTCATGATCTTCATTCTCGCCTTCGTCCAAGCGATTTTTTATGGGTGGATCTTCGGAATCAAGAAGGGCGACGAAGAAGCCCACCGTGGCGCGCACATTCGAATACCTTACTTCGTCCAACTCATCCTCAAATTCGTCGTCCCAGTCTACCTAATCGTGATCTTTGTGGGCTTCGTCTATTTCAACTTGCGCGACCAAATTAAAACGTTGTCGGACGAGAAAAATGTCGTCGCACTGTGGTCCCTTGGACTGATCGGCGTCGTGATTGTGTTCTTGTGTTTGTTGGTGTATCTGGCCGGAGAAAGGTGGGAGAAGGAAGGCCGATACAAAAAGTTAGATGCGGAGAACGCCGAGGGAACCGTTGGGGAGGGAATTTAATGAACTACGAACTTACGCAAGCCGGCGCGACGGTGATGTTCACCTCGATCGGAGTCGTTCTTTGTCTCGCGGGCTTTTGTCTCTGGCGAGTGTTGACCCTTCCGCCATTGGAGGAAGAGTATCTCAAAGGTCCGCTCGAAATCGACACCGGCGACACCGACGAATCGATCCAGAAGAAGGCTCCACGAGGTGGGCTCGAACAACCAAGTTCAGAGGGTATCCAGACGGACGATTCCCAGAAGATTGAGGAAGGGTAGCAGTTCGTTTTGGCACCAACCAACAACGTGTGGGACCAAGCCGGGCGGTTCACTGTCCGGCTTGATCCTCCTGTGTTCTTCGAATGGACGCTCAATCTTCCCCGAGCCGAACCTTGGTTTCGGGGGTGGTTGGACACGCGTGCCGTCGTGCTCCCCGGTGAGGAAGACCGTGTGCGCGATACCGTCGCGCGCATCGCCGACATGGACCAGAACGAAACACCGTGGGCCGTCGTCGTCGAGATCCAATCCTCCACGGATGCCGAGATGCTCGGACGAATGAACGAGTACGAGGGATTACTTTACCGGGAAGAGAAGCCCGACCAGGAATCGGGTAGTCGTTATCGGGTTGGTGGTTTGGTCTTGAACCTCGTTGGTCGTCAAAACGAAATTCCCCAGGAGCAATTGTCGCGAACACTGGTCAAATCGTTACAGTCTCCGGCCGTGTTGAACCTCATTGAGCAAGACGCCGATGCCACACTCGGTAAAATCGAAACGGATGAACTGGGATTGGCCGTATTGCCGTGGGTTCCGTTAACTCAGGGCGGAGGCAGGGAAGATATAATTGACAGGTGGAAGGCTCTTGGGATGAAGGAGCCAGATAGATTACGAAGGGCTCATTACGGAGCTTTGGCTTTGCTCTTTGCCGAAAAGGCAGGCTGTTTGGACCCGTGGAAAAAAGCAATGGAGGGATGGAACGTGGAAGAATCTGTGGTCGTTAATGAATGGATCAAACAAGGCGAAGAGAAGGGCGAGAAAAAAGGTGAGCAGATTGGCCTCAAAAAAGGCATCGCCGAAACATTGGCTGTTGCTCTGCAACTGAAGTTCGGCGAGGAAGGGCTTGCCTTTGCTGACGAGTTGGCGAAAACGCAAAAACTTGAGACACTCCGCCTTGTTCAGCAATCCCTTCTCGATGTCCAAACTCTGGATGAGTTGCGGGGACTCATTGCAGCTCAACAATAACCGAAACCTCACCTTCTGGTTGGCTCGTAAAAGCTCATTACGGAGCTGCCGTATTGTTGTTCGCCGAAAAGGCAGGTTGTTTAGAACCGTGGAAAGATGCGCTCAAGGGGTGGAACGTGGAAGAATCTGTTCTGGTCAATGAATGGATCAAAATGGGCGAAGAAAGAGGATTCGCCAAAGGATATGTGGTCAGGTTCTTGATTGGCTTCCAAAAAGGCATTCAATTTGGAATGGTCTCCACGCTGACACGTGCTCTGCAACTGAAATTTGGTGAAGAGGGTCTCGCGTTTGCCGAGGAGTTAGCCAAAGCTAACGATCTGGAAACCCTCTGTCTCGTTCAACGATCGCTCCTCGACGTTGCGACCCTCGACGAGTTGCGGAAACTCATCGAAGCCCAGGAATAGTCGAAATTCCACTCCCTTATTTGTTTCTCGCTGTCCGGGACATTCTCTTCCCCCACAGCGAGAAGCTTCGTTCCGTCTCTCACTTTTTGAAATTTTCGTTAAATCAATAATTTCGATTGTCGTTCCACAAGCCGGTCTTATCATACTTTTTGTCGCACGAGTATCACGTCCGCATCCCCCGTCAACTGCTTCTATTTTCCGACTTAAATCTCCGACGTTGTCGGAGACGTGGACGTCGTGCGCTTATGCCCATTTTGTTAGTTTTTTTGGTGAGGATTGTGAGAATGTCTCAGAAATCTGTCAATCTTGAGGTCCGTCAGCTCGAAGAACGAGCCACCCCTGCTGTCACCGCCAATTTCACGAGTGGCGTCTTGACCGTGGATGGAACGAGCGCTAGCGAACTCATCGAGGTCGACGTCGACAAGACGACCGGAGAGTTCGAAGTCGTTGCTGATGGCGTGACTGTGACCATCACCGGCGGAACGCCTGGCCTGGCGAACACCGACGAAGTTGTCATCAACGGGAACGACGGAGATGACACCATTCGGTACACCGACTACTCTCGTGGCCTGACGACCACCCTCGATCTGGTCACCATCGACGGTGGTCGTGGCAGCGACTTGATCAGCATCGTCGAATTGTTCGATCCGAATCAAGCCGAAGTCGACGCAAGTGTTTGGGGTCGTGGCGGCAACGACACGATCTACGGTGGTGGCGGCAATGACACTCTCCGCGGGAACGGCGGAAATGACCTGATCTTCGGCGGCACCGGGAACGATACTGTGAATGGTGGTGGCGGGAATGATAACCTCGAAGGTGGTTTTGGAAACGACCTCGTTCGCGGCGGCAATGGTGACGACACACTCAGCGGTGGAGCTAGCACGTTCTACGACGACTATCTCGACCAACAGTACTTCTTCAGCGATAACGCCGAGGATACTCTTCGTGGTGATGCCGGTTCGGACATCTTCGTGGTTTACGAAGGTGCCGAAGACGAAGAGGTCTTTTTTGATTTCGACGAGCGTGGTGACGGAGACGAAATCGAAGTTGTTGCCAACCGCTAAGTTCTGAATTGACCTACGACAAGGTCCCTTGTCGTCCAGACGGCGAGGACCTGATCGAAAGGTGGCAGGTAAAAGGCGAAAGAAATTGATTTCGTTTTGCCTTTCACCTTCCTCCTTGGTCTTCCGCAAAATAAAGAAACGGCAAATACGCATACCGCATTCCGCTCGTCACAGGTGTCGCTTCGTGTAGTAACGAACACGAAAAGACGACG
>CAYYUU010000314.1:0-7795 GCA_964474955.1 uncultured Alcaligenaceae bacterium
TCAGTCCGAGTGACTCCCCTGGTGATTTTGATCGTAGCATTACTATTACTATCTCAAGTCAGCCAACCGCTGTTCATGGTGATTCCCATACTCCTTTGTGGATTATTCGTGATCGCACTGTTCTGTCACGGAGAACTCGCTAACCTTCGCCCAAGCGCAGACCAGTTGACAGAATTCTATTTATGGGTTTCGGTGGGCGGAATGGTGGGAGGGATGTTCAGTTCGCTCGTTGCACCAGTAATTTTTGACGACATCAACGAGTATTCGTTGGCGATCATCTTGGCTTGTGCCTTCCTGCGAGGAAAGAACTCGACAAGGAATTGGCCAAGTTCCTGGCGTGAGTTTTTTCTCAAGGATTGTCTTCCCGCCATTGGGCTTTGTGCTCTCACTGCCGGAATCATCCTGGTTTTACCAAAAGATGAGTTGCCCCTTCGCGCGCGAATGCTTGCCGTATTTGGCCTCCCGGTCGCGTTGACATATGTTTTCCACGAACGATCGATTCGTTATGCCCTGTGTCTTGTTGGTCTTTTCGTCGCGGCCACGTTAAATGTGGGAGTCTATGGAGTCGTGGAATTTGGCGAACGCACTTTCTATGGCATTCATCGAGTGTCGAAAGAGCCCGACGGAAAATTCCGACGCCTCGTACATGGGAACACGAACCACGGACAACAGTTTTTGGATCCGGAGCGACGCGGCGAACCGCTGTCGTATTATCATCGCGAAGGGCCCGTTGGGTCACTCTTTCGGAGACTCACCAAATCAAAATTTGAAGTGAAACGCGTGGGAGTGGTCGGATTAGGAATTGGTTCGATGGCTGCTTACGGGAAGAAGGGTCAAGAATGGACCTATTATGAAATCGATCCGGTCGTCCGTGACATTGCCCAGAATCCAGAATTTTTCACGTTCCTACGTGATAGCACGGCAAATGTGAATGTGGTCATCGGTGATGCCAGGATTCAATTAGCCAAGACGGATGCTCGATATGATGTGATGGTGATCGATGCCTTTAATTCGGATTCCGTGCCGGTTCATTTGTTGACCAAAGAGGCGTTGGCGTTGTATTTGGAGAGATTGGAACCGAAAGGGGTGATTGCGTTTCATATTTCGAATAGATATTTGAATCTCGAACCAGTCTTATCGACACTCGCAAAGGATGCTGGATTGCTGTGTTATTCGAGCGCGAAGAATGGCGAAATACCAAGAGTGGACCCAAGGCACGAAGGCATGGCCCCTTCTCACTGGATCTTGATTGGGCGGAAGAATTCGGTGATTCAGTATGTCGTGAAGGCTCCAGTGTGGTCGCAGGTCGATATTAGTCAACCGAAATATCTGTGGACCGATAACTTCTCGAATTTGTTGACGATATTTCGGTGGCAATAATTCGGAGGGGATTTGTCATGGGTGGCCCGCACGAGATTCTCCTGTGTTACTGCCTAATACCACTACTCGTAAATGGTCCGGATAAACCAGGAGACCGAATTCGATTTCGTGTCAGGTTCGGTAATATTTCGAATACCAATCCCCAGTTGTTTAGAATCGAGTTATAGGTCACGCCGAGGCTGACGCGGAGGTCTTTGCCGCTTCGAGTTAACACGAGGCTTGTAACTTGGTTCTCGACTCCGAAGTCATACAAGGCACTCGCCGTCATGGAATACTTGTCACTGAAGATGTAAGAAAGTGAGCCAATCACGGCCTTGCTCTCTAGAGGATCAATCTGCCGATAGCCCAGATAGAAATTCGTGTTGTCCGGTCGATTGAGATATGTTCCGAGGGTGAAGACGCGAGGGCCATTCTCGATCGGATCGACCCACCCGGTACTCACGAGCGAGGTCCGGTCTCCAATGTTCCAACTCCAGTCGTATTTCAAGAAGGCGACGTGTTCTCCGAAGTTGTCGCGATCTGCTCTTGGGAATACGGACATGCTGAGATCGAGTGTCATCCAGTCAATAATGTGACGCCGCCCGGGAAATCCTCGTTTTGTTTGCCATCGTTGGCGGATGCCCAGTTCTACAACTTCGATGTCGTCCTTCGTATCGATTCGATTGTCGACGAGTTGGCGGATGGCGTAGGCTTGTGGGTCGAACAATTGCGACATCGTCAAGAATGCCGCATTACTCGGGTTGAAGATTGATTGAACGGGCGTGATGTCTCGCAGTGCCTGGTTGCTGGCGTCGTCATTCAGTCGATCTAACTGGGGAAGCAACTCATGATCGGTGTCGCTATAGGCGTTGAAGTAGTTCCCATGGAGCATGACTTTGTGATAGAGGCCATCGAGATTGAACAGTTCGCTTTGGACTCCGTCGTACAAGCGTGAGAGGGGCATACTCACCCGCGTCCCACCACCACCATAGAAGCGGCCTCGGCTTTCACCGTCCAGGGTATTGCTGTAGTAAGTTAAGTCAATCACGCCGTAGGGAGCGAGTTTCAATGCTCCGAGCTGGAATGGAATGCTAGCTTCCTGCCAGAGATCCCCCCGGAATGTATTCGTGTCCTGGCTCGTCGGTTCGAACTCGAAAGCTGGTTCGTCGGTAGGTTCCAACTCGGCATAACCCACACTGGCCCACGCATTATAAGTGACCCAATCAAAGAACTTCATCCCAAGGACATATCCGTCAAATCGGGGCAACCATTCGGTGGTCGTGATCCAGCGGCGAGTTCGAGGTTGGACCAAGCCCGTCCAAGCCCAGTTGCCCTGCTGTTGTTTCGCGTACAAGTATGTATCCTGGTTGATACTATTGAGCCAGTCGCCCAAGTAGTATTGTTCGAGGAAGTTGCGATCCGATATAAAATTCATCTGCGATTGAACGACGAATCCATATGGTAGCTCCTGAACGTTCATGAGCCCCAGGAATCGCCCTCGCCACTCCGGAGTTCCAACGGTGTTAAACTCTGGCGGGTTCGTTGATGTTTGAATGATGGCCCCACGGTTTCCGCCAAGCACATCCATTCCGCCGTCATACATCCCGCGGGCTTTCACAAAACCGCTATATCGGTTTGGTATCCCCAAGAGGCTCGTGCCCACGAAGCTGTAGTCCGTCCCGATGGCCGGTCCGCGGTCGGTGAGGCCGTCGAGTTCGAGGCGCCACTTGGTCCCCGGCACTTCGGTAATGCCGATCAAGTCGTACATGTCCCAGGTCGTGTAGAGTTGGGCACCTAAGATGCGGTTATACCCGACCGATATATTCTCGAGTGGGCCGAGTGGGTCGTCCGCATCGCCCTGGATAAATGGCAAGTAGAAGACCGGGACGTCTTCGAGTTGGACGACCACGTTTTGGCCGGTGAAGTATCGCTGTGTGTCCTTGACTGGTTGGCCTGTGTTGCGGTCGATGATCGGTTGGCCGAAGATCGTATACCGGATGATCTGGCGGCGTTCGATCTTGGCGTCGTCAACGCGAATGCTCAGTCCCGGATCGGCGGGCAGGGCACTCGCATTGAGCTTGGCACGGATCGCCTTGAATTTGTTCGCCCCGAGTTGCAAGAGTTGGTCGGCTTCGAGGTGCAGAGGGTTGATGAGTTTTCCGTCTATGATTTCGAGATCCGCGTCGAGCGCGACGGCCACATTTCGATTCACGTCGTAATAGATTTCGTTGGCTCGAAGGAGTTGGGATTCGCCACCCGATTGTGTGCGGATTTCCACGTTGCCGGCAAGATAAAATTCGAGCGAACGATCCTGCTTTCCTCGCGAGCCTTTGAGGTCTTCGATAATTTGGCGAGGGCTTCCTTTTGTCCAGAACACCAAACTGTCGGCCTCGATGTCGAGGACGCCACCCTTTCCGTCGGCGTTGGTCACCATCAAGATGATGCCGCTGCTCACGACGATCGCCGTCTCGCCCGTGGGCAATCCATAATTTTTGACCTTGGGTTTCTGCAGCGTCGAGCGTGGGCGTATGGTCACGCTTCGAGGCCCGAATGGATTCGCCGCTCCGCCACCAATCCGAGGGACCGAAATTAGTCCGCCGCCGGGCGTACCGGCCTTTGGTTGTTGAGCCTGGACTTGCCGTATTGGTCCACCTCGGACGCCGGTTGGCATTTGCAAAGTCGCATGCTTGACTTCTTGGGCGGATGGAGGCAAGGCAGACGTCGCGGCCAGGACCGGACCGGATGTACTCGGGGGGCGCGGATTTCGGTTCGGTGGCAAGGCAAGCGGTTCGGGAGTTCCCACGTGGGGCAGGGAGTACATCTCCGTCGTGATTGCGTCGACTTGTGGCGAAGCAGGCAAGTCCGACTTGAGCAGATAAAAAGCGTTGAGACCTCGTTGGTACACTGGATCGCGGGGGAAGGCGGCCTGCTGAATCGAGCCGTCCTTGGACGGTTTCGCGGTCACCTCGCCGGACGTTTGCATTTCGACGAGGGCTTGTTCGCTTACGGTGCTTTTTCCGCGTGCGTCGGCCTGGACTTGTCCCTCGCCGTAGACACGCAACTTGTAGATTTTTTTGGTCCCTTTTCCTTCCGAGTTGATCCAGATAATGGCCTTATCCATCCGTAGTCCGTTGGTGCCTTGCTTAATCCACACGTGTCCCTTCATGAGCAAAATGATGTCGTTGTCTTGGGTCCAGTTGGCAATCCGATCGGCGTAGATGTTGATGGAGCGGGACACGTCGGCGGTACCTGTCGGAGCCCACCGTAACGTCGATGCCGTGGCTGCGGTGCACCCCAGACCGAAGACCGTGAAGAAGACCACGGCCATCAGCATGTGTGATCGCAGCTGGCGAAGGAAGGATGAGAACACCACGGGGACTCCTGCTCCGGATGAACACACGTCTGGAAAAGACGGATGGCGCACCCTCATCGAGTTTCATCAGTTTGGCGTCGCAATGGGAGAGGGATAATAACCAAGCAAGGAGTGCTGTCAAGGCGAAAGCTGTGAAGGGCGCGTTGGGCCTGGCGATCGAAAATGTTCCGAAATTTTGACATGGTCATTCGAGTTCATCATGAAAACGAAACTTTGGCGAGGGTCGCTACGCGAAATCCATGATGATCCGGATTTGATTTTGGGGTGTAGGAGCGCGATGGCACTCGAAACCAAAACCAAAACCAAAATCCCACAAGGCTGCAAATCCGACTCTTGTTTCTCCGCCTGCCCAAGCGGTTCCAATCTCAAAGACATCAGTCTCTACAGTCCAATTGTTCGGGTTCTCCCGTCAAATTGGCTTATCTGGTTTATGCGGAAAGTTTTAAGTTTACGGCCCAGGCGTTCGATCACTGAGGATAGAAATACCTGGAATCACCAACGCCCCCACGATGTCCCCGTCCTGGGAGATAACGCTGGGTTCCCGCGACGACTCATAAAGTGGATATGACGAGGCAATCATGGCAAACATACGGACGCGTTGTTCGGTTTTGTTTTGTTTTTTGCTGCGACAGGCAGTAAAAACACCGACCAACCAAGGGAGTCTTGTTGGTCTCCAAAACAAAATCGTTGGAATGATACTTTTGGCTGTTCTACTTCTGCCGGTCTTGCCTGCGTGGGGACAAGGGCCCATGCCCGGCCCTCAATTTGCCGCCGAACCGGTCATGCCCAAACCCCCGGAGTTCTGTCCTCCGGCTGGCCCCGCTCCCGTGACGCGATATCCCTTGGTTCCGGCTCCGGATTTCGTGAACGCTTTTGATGACCCGGATTGCGTTCAGCCTCACAAGATTTGCTCATTCACAGTCGGCACGATCGGGCTCCGTCGGATCGGTTTAGGGAATGGAGTCATTGGGGTCTTCGACCCGCCACTCAATCCCGTGGGCGTTCCGAACCCCGACACGGGGAATTTGCCGCCGGAGGATGCTCTGGTTGCGGTGTCGTTCAACGACATCGATACGAGTTTTCAGTGGGGGGTGCGGGCGAGCTTTGGAGTCCAATGGGAACGCCACATTTTCGAAGTCAGCGGATACTACATTCCCGAGCAAACCGACACTGCAGAGATCGTCGCCCCCGGACAACTCGACGTGGCGTTCGCCGCCTTTCCGACTCCGCTTGGGTTTGCCGGGAACAACTTCTTGTGGCTTCAAGCCGACCGGGTCGTCTTGCGACTCGAGACCCAACTGGCCAACGCCGAAGCCAACTATCGATACGTCTGGCATCCGGGCATCGAACTCATCGCGGGGATTCGGTACTTCGACGTCCAGGAAACCTTTAGCATCTTGACCGACGACGATGGGCTTGTTGCCCAACCCCCCGATCCCTTGCGAACGGCGACATATCAAATCCAAACGACGAACCGACTCATCGGCCCGCAGCTTGGTTTTCTCTGCGAGCATTACTTGACCGAGAACATTTCGTTCGGCTTCTCGACGAAGGGAATGTTGGGGGCCGATTTCCTGTCCGTGGAGAACCGATTGATCCGAGGGGATGGTTTTGAACGAACGCCGGGATCGCGAGATGACGTGCAACTGAGTGGGTTGACGGAGTTGGAGTTGTTCGTCAACATTGGATTCAACGAACACATCCGCCTCAACGCGGGCTACCAAGCCCTTTGGATTCTCGAGGTCCCGGTTGCCCACCAACAACTCAACTTCAATCCTGTTACGCCGCTCGGGACAGTCAACGACTCCGGAACCATTTTCTACCACGGTCCGCGGATTGAATTGCAGTTGTTGTTTTAGTGAGGGTTGTGAGGGTCGAGGGTTTGTTGTTGGCTGAAGGCCAACCTCAGCGTAGCCTGGGCAAACTGTCCAGTTCACGAGCTTTCAACCCCCAACTCTCGTCCCTCAACCCTCAACCCTCGACTACAGAAACGACAACTCCAAAGAATACGTCCCTTGTTCGAAGGAATAGCCGTAGACCCAAACGTAGACCAACGTTCCTTCTGGGACAGATACGGTGGCCGATTGCACCGAGACTCCTCCGGTCCTTCGACTCGACGTCAATTCGACCAAGGTCCCTCCGGAGAGCATGAAGACACGGAAGTGCAAATCTCCCCCGGTGAAGGAGCCGACGTTCATCGTCACGTTCAACGGACCGCTTCGGGCAGCGTAGAGCCGATACCAGTCGTAGTCGTAGTACCCATTCGAGTGTCGTAAAATCGACTGATCCGAGACCACCAAAGTATCCACGAGGCTTCCCAGAGACCTCGCCCGCTCACTCGTGTCGTCGACACCACCATCGTCTCGCAAGACTGGCAACCGAGTCGCCTGGATCAAGCCTGCACCCGTCAAGTAGTCAAACCCATCATCGCCGATATCGATGGCATCGCGCTGTAAGTGAGCCAAGACTTCCGAAGGCCTCACAGTGCGGTCAGCTTCCGACAGCAGCAAGGCCACCACGGCCGAGGCTGCCGGAGCGGCTGCCGACGTCCCAAAAAAGTTCGGATTCCCGTCGCCATCGCTGTCAACTCCGAAGAACGTCGTGTTCAGCCCGTCCGGGGCGGCAATTTCGGGCTTCGTCCGGATGTCGGGTTGGGAGAGTCGATTTCCGTTTCGGTCGAACAAAATGTATATGTCCCCGCCGAGACTTGTGAATGATTCGGGGATTGTTGGATTGGCCACGTCGACTGCTCCCACAGCGATGACCCCTTTGGCATTGACTTGGGTGTACGTCGTGGGGGCTCCTTGGTACTCGGCTTGCGGGTCGTCGAACAAACTCAGCCACTTGACCCTCGTTGGGGCCGGCCCACTCACCAACCGGATCGACAAGTTGTAGGTCTCGGTCGCGCTCGTCGAATTCGTGACTTGCAAAACCTCGTTGGCAAAATCGATCGCGGCGTTGTCGTCGTTGGCCCTCGAGATGATCGTTGTCCCGGCGGCGTCGGTGAGGATCAGATCGAGGTCGGTCGTCACTTGGAAGTTTGGTTGGGCCGAGGAGATCTCC
>CAYYUU010000315.1:0-7761 GCA_964474955.1 uncultured Alcaligenaceae bacterium
TCCGGATAACACGACCAGCTGACAACCCCTATTTTTAGCTTGGATGATGCACTAGGCAGGATGGCAGCGACCAAGGCAGCAGAAATCACGCTCGTCGCAGGTATTTGTGCCCAGGCCATTCGATTTCTACGCGGCTTCCCAGAATTGTTTGGCTTGAGTGTTGCATCAACTTCCTCCCGAGGTACAATATGATCTAAGAAGATAGTACAACTATGAGACCTTACGATTCGGGCGAGGAGAGAACAAGCTGTTCGAGTTGTCGAAGTTTCTCAGAACTGGCGGTCTGGTCGAAGACCATGTCAACGAATAAATCAAATTCTGTCCGCCACTATTCTTCTTTCACGATTGCTCTCTAGTGGCCAGTAATTTCGTGATGCAATCTTGAATTGCATGACGGATTCGACCCAATATTGGGCACACCGCGTCGTTGATTCGGTCCAGACGTTTCGCCCTTTCAGGCATTGCCCCTTCGTCCAGATGCCGATGTTCAACGAGTTACCGTTGATGAGACGGAAGCTATGCGAGACAATTTGTCCGTGCCTAAAGTCGTGGCTCAGAAAGTTCCGGGTGAGAATCCAACTCCGACGCCACCACTTCCGAGAAGTCGTCGAAAGAATAACGGCGACCTTGTTGCTGTTTTTCCCATGCCCGCATTTGGTTCTCCGCCATACGACAAGACCACGCAGTGAAATTCGTTCCAATTTCGAAGGAGCAAAACTTCCTCCAATGAACGAGATTCGTTTCCTGGATGATCCCTTCGACCAAGTCTCGGTCCTGAATTAGGCTCATCGGGTAAACGAACGTTCGAAGCTTGTTTTTCCCTCACGACCGAACAAATTCTTCCATACCATCTGGGTAGATCGATGCAATGTCTTTCGCATTTAATTATCCCTCCACTGATTGAGAGGCGTCATCGCTCATCGTCTCTTAATCCTCGATAGGATAGAGCTTTTCTTAAACCTTTTGGACAAAAAGGCCTGCAGATTTTTTTCGAGAAATTGTGTCCGAAACTTTCTCCAACTGCTCTTAAATTCTGAACAGATGTTTTATCGTCATCTCAATTTCAGTACGACAAGGAACAGGAAAATGCCTTCTTCGACCCATCGCCGAGGCTTCACGTTGATCGAACTCTTGGTGGTCATTGCGATCATCGCCATTCTCATCGGGCTTTTGCTCCCTGCAGTCCAGAAAGTCCGAGACGCGGCCAACCGAATGGCCTGCTCTAACAATCTGAAACAGCTGGGCCTTGCATTGCATAGTCACCACGACGCCCAAAAACAGTTTCCGGTTGGAGCCACCCCGATTACACAAGGCTTGTCGCTGCACGTGTTCTTGCTTCCCTATCTTGAACAGGATAATCTCTACCAGCGATTCGACCTCAATGGAAGGTTTGACTCTGCCGTCAACCGTCCTCTCGTCCAAGATCCAAACGGCAAACTCAGCGTGTTCCTTTGCCCAAGTAGTGACGAAATTCGCTCGGACGATGCCGGGAACGCAGACTACACCACGCACTATTACGGCATCATGGGTCCCACGGGGACGAATCCAGCCCTGGGAATCGCCTACCGAGAAAATACAGCGGGGGGCCACGGTGGTTGGTCCTTGCAGGGCATTTTCGGTTGGCGAGATGCCCGGAAAATGGGAAGCATTACCGACGGCACGAGTAACACATTCGCCTTCGGAGAACTCTCGTGGTCCGACCGCGGAGGCAATCCCACACGGTATCGTGCCTGGACCCGCGGAGGTCAAGCCAATGCGTTCATGGCACCGGCGAAGAACGTGACCCACCCGATCAACTCGGATTACACTACCCTCTTTAACGACATGGCGTTCGGCAGCAACCACACCGGCGGGACGCACTTCTGTATGGGCGATGGCTCGGTTCGATTCGTCAACCAGAATGTCGATTTTAACACTTACCTGGCTGCCGCCAGCATGAACGGGGAAGAGTCGCATTCTCTGCCTTAAGGCTCCTGGAGAGTGCCATTTATCGTGGAGAAACGAATCGATCCAAAATATTGGGACGGACATTATGACGAAATACGGGGCATTACTCGTGTTGGGTTGCCTCTCGTTGGCTGCAGGCTTTGGATGCGGCGGCGCGAGTCAGAGGTATCACGTGAAGGGGACCGTGACCTACAACGGAAATCCTGTCCCCGTCGGAACAATCCAGTTTGTTCCGACCAAGGATAACTCTGGACCGGCTGGGTACGCCAAAATCGTGAACGGAAAGTTCAATACCGCCGATTCCGGCAACAAGGGAACCGTGGGTGGCAAGCACACGGTGATCATCAACGGATTTGATGGCAAGTCCAATCCGGACGAGGAACTGCCACAGGGCAAACAGTTGTTCCAAGAGTATCGCGTCACCTTCGACGTGCCGCAGCAAGACGAACCGGTCTTGCAAAACTTCAAGATCGGCGCGGGCGGAGTCTGACCGGTCTCGCCTGCGAGAACACAGTGGAAACGGAAAAAGCTGGAGAACAACTTTCGCGTTCTCACTATTTGCAATCTACGTTGGAGCAACCCAGAGACTTTGCTTTCTGGGTTGCTCCTTTTGTTTGGCACCTCCGACTAACTCATCGCATAGACCAGTTCTGATCCCATCAACTCTAACTTTCCTCAAGCGAGCAAAGATCTGCGCGACGGCGACGAACTTTAAAGATGTAGATGTCGAATTTGGGTAGTTTGATTATGCGTAGATCGACTCGCCGCGTCGAGTTGTAAAAACCGACACCGTGATAAATTCCAGATCCCAAGCCGGCGTTTTCAGACCGACAATTCCAGCGTGTTCACCACCGAACGTACCCCATCCGAACGAGCCTCTTACATTTCCCAACGCCTTTGGTACGGGTGTTGCTCATTTCTCGATTGGTTTAGAGCTTTCCTGAAGGAGATGAAAATAATGAGCAAGCAACCATACATCCACGGAGTTTTTCAAGACTTCGAAATTGCCGAACGAGCAATCCAAGACCTCCTTAGCGCGAATTTCGCAAAAGAAGAAATTGGCGTACTGATTCCCAAAAGCGACGTCCCTGAACGTCAGGCCGAAGCCGATCGCAACAGTCCAAGCCCGGTGGGCCACACAGTCGCAGGCGCCACGACGGGCGGGATCCTTGGTGGACTTCTCGGGGGCATCACGGCGTTGGCAATTCCTGGCGCCGGCCCGGTGTTGGGTACGGGAATGTTAATGATGGCCGGCGGTGGGGCCATCGCTGGAGGTTTCTCCGGTCTCATGGCTACTCTCGGCGTCACCCACCGAGGAGTGGAATGGTACGAAGCTGAACTCCAATCGGGTCGGATCATCGTGGTCGTGCAGTCGAACGAACGTTCCGAGGAAGCTTCCGAAATCCTAAGGAAACATGGTGCTCAGGAGGTCGGCACGATCGCAGAGATCGAACAGATTGAAATATAGATCTGGTTTTGTAGGGTGTGACAAGCGTAGCGAAGGCACACCCTACAAACTCAACCGCCTGTGACCACCTCCGACACGGCTGCGAACAACTCCACACTGTGATTTTGAGAAATCTCGTTAAATGAATTGCGAAAACATTTGCTCAAAGAGACTGAAACACGGTGCCAGGTTGGGGCTATTTTTTCGGCCACGAATGCCTGATTCAAAAAAATTTCAACTTCTACCTCCTACTTCCAAAATTCACTCAGCATGATCAAACAAACTGAAAAACATATTGGCCGTGTAATTCTCACCCACGGTCGAAGTCTCCATAGCCATGTTGCCGCCCACAGCCTCGGTCGCCGGGGAGTGGAGGTCATTGGCTGCGACTCGTCACCTTTGATGACGTTGTCCTTCTCGAAGTACGTCAAGCAAACCTTCTTGAGCCCCACCGAAGAGGAGGGGCCGGAGAAATTTCTGGACGTTCTGGAACAGCAGATCCACGAACTGCGTCCGGAAGACGACAGGCCCTATGTCCTGATGCCGATGGATCGGCACACCAAACTCATCGCCGAACACCGCGAGCGGTTCGAACCACTCATCAAGGTGACAACCCCGGACATCGAGCACATTCGAAAAGTCGATCCAAAAAATAATCTCGTTCGCACGGCCCGAGAACTCGACGTCCCGATCCCCCAGACGTGGATACTCCACGACAAGGAGGATCTTGAGCGTATGATCCCGGAACTTCCGTTTCCGTGTTTCCTAAAACTCCCCGACGGAACCGGAGGCGTCGGTGTCGCCAAGGCAAACGATGCCGACCAACTCCGGCAACATTTCGCTGACTTCCAGAACCAATTTTCCATCGGCCCGAAGCGAGAACTCCTGATTCAAGATGCCGTCGGGGACGAAGATTACTGTCTCACGGTTCTGATGCAGCACGGTAAGATCCGGGCTCACATGACGTACCGAAATCTCCAAACGTTTCCTGCCGACAACGGTTTCGGCGTCCTTCGAGAGACAATCCAAGGGGACAAGCTCGTTGCGATCGCGGAAAAATTACTTGGCGCCATTGGCTGGCACGGCGTGGCCGAGTTGGATTTCCGGTGGGACGGCCAGGAATCGACTCCGGCGCACCTCATCGAGATCAACCCTCGGTTTTGGGGCGGCCTCTTTCAGTCCGTCGAATCAGGCATCGACTACCCGTGGCTGTTGTACCAACTGACCGCCTACGACAAACTCGACCCGGTTCCCGAACCAGTGATCGGCACGCGAACACGAATCCCGATGGTCAGCATCCTGGCCGAATTGCAAAACTTGAGTGAGAGCGATGACCAGTTCGCCCGAATCAGTTCTTCGCTGCAACACGGTTGGCAAGACATCAAGAGTGGAGACTTCTGGTCTGGATTGATGAGTGTCGTGGATGGCGTGAGTGAGTTGCTCAATCCGATCGATCGACTGAAACAGGTCCGACGCTGGCTCCAAGAAAATCAAAATACCCAAACCGAAATCTTTTCGACCGACGACCCGAAGGCCTCTCTGGGAGCGTTATATATTCTTGGGTCGTTGATCCGAACGGGAAAACTACCGGCAGAAATCCGCCGAGGCGAAGATTCTTCGTTATTGGAAAATCCATATAACTGATTTTTTTGTTTTGGAAAGCGGCAGCTAGCTGCCGCTTTCGTATTTTTGTCTTTGTTTTTGTTTTGTTTTGGATTGCGGCGACTCGACGCCGCTTTCGTATTTGTTGTTTTTTCTGTTCTGGACTGCTACGAGAGTTCATCAATCGAATCCATATTTCCATTCGTAGCACCAGACATATCAATATTACTCACCTAGACATAACGGAGCTATTAGTAGACATGACTTGGAACTGGCTTTGGGGAAAACAACCCGAACTTCATCCAGAACAGACGGCCCTCGCTCCGAAGTCAGAACCGTGGCACAAACCACGGATCATCATTTCCATGGATAGATCGTGGCACAACTTTCTAGGAATAACGTGGTTGTTGTTTTATCACATGATTCGCCGGGCAGGTGGCGTGCCTCGCTCGGTCGACTATGGAGCTGGTCCTGAACCCGAGAACATCGACGATACTGCCCGAGGCATCGTGCAACAAGGCGATGGCCTCCTCCTGAGTGGAGGAAGCGACGTCGATCCCAATTTATATGGAGGCAAGTCGGCCAACCGAGTCAATCCCCGTCGCGATCGCTTCGAAATGGCTCTCATTCGAGAAGCTCGCGCACGGCGCATCCCGATCCTGGGTATCTGCCGAGGGTGTCAACTCTTGAACGTCGCCCTCGGCGGAACACTCCACACGATCAAGGCCGACGAACGGATGAGGGCACTCCATAACCGCTTTCGTCTACATTCGGTCCACTTGAACCCGCAGTCCCGAATCGCCAAGACGACACGTCGCACAGAACTGAGCATCCTCAGCATCCATGGCCAAGCTGTCTTACAACCGGCGCCAGAACTTCATGTCTCGGGCCAGGCCGAAGACGGAGTGATCGAGGCCATCGAACTGTCCCCGGAAACTCCGAATTGGATCGTCGGCGTTCAGTGGCATCCGGAGTACTTGCTATATCGCCGACCCGAACATCGAATCGTAAGGAACTTTGTCCGGGCAGCCCAGCGAATAAAAGTTCCTGGGTAGATCGTTGCACATCGTTCTCGAGCGGGCAATGAATCGTTTCTTGGGTACGCCTACCGAGAACACATTGGACCGCAAAATTGAGACTCGTAGTTCTCAGCACGAGCCCAACCTTTTCCAATGATTCCCTCGCAGAGCCCACACATCCTTTCTCGAATTCCTTCGCCACTGGTCACACTTGCCGAGAAATTGCATAACAATTTATGCGCAATTATTTACCCACCTGCGACGCATACTGCGCATGGATTTGCCTATTGCAACCGTCCGTCTGACTCCTGGGGCTATGTAAGTCTCGAAGAATAAACGACTTGTGTCTTTTGCGCAAGTCTTGGCACACCACTTGCTTCTTCTCTTCAACGAAAGCAATTCGAGTATCTTTTGCTGCGATCCTCAAGACTCACGAAAGGAACTTTTCATGACGCAAGTCACTCGCGAAGAACACAGTTCAGGAATGCGAATCGGTGAGCATTCGAACGACCGAGCCCAAAAGGAGAAAGGGATCAATATCGTTTCCCACTCCATGCTCTTCTACTGGTGGCCCGTCTGGGTCGTGGGCTTCGTTCTCGCGACCATCACTCGGGTTGGCGGAACGGAAATGTCGCTTGGGACAAGCCCTCGTGAGTTCATTCACACGAACACAGCCTTGGGCATCACGTACATGTGTGTATTGCTTTCGGTCATCATTTTCACGAACATGACTCTTCGCGGCATGGTCTCTGGCGTGGCCGTTCTGGGAGTGGCCTTCATCGGGGTGTTGTTCGCCTGGTTGGGTTGGTGGAAGCCGATCCTGTCGGTGTTGCCCGACATCACGATCTACATGAATTTTGGTTTCTACATGGTTTCGTCGATCATTCTGTTCGGGATGTGGGCGTTCGCGTTTTTCATCTTTGACCGCTTGACGTATTGGCGAGTCGTGCCCGGCCAAGTCACCCAAGAACATCTCATAGGTGGTGGCGAGCAGAGCTACGACACGGGCGGCTTGGTGTTTGAAGAATTTCACGACGACCCATTCCGCCATTACGTTCTGGGGCTTGGAACGGGCGACTTGAAGATGACTGTTCGGGGCGCCAAGACTCAGGAATTCTATCTCCAAAATGTATTGTTCGCCAACTCGAAGGTCCGGAAGATCCAAGAACTCATTCGGCGTAAACCCGACTAATTGCGGTTCCATCTATGTGGACAAAGCGACGGTACACGTGGCCCGCGTGTACCTACGAATGATCAACACCATTTCCAAACAGATTCCAACTTTCCGCAACCTAAGGATCCCCGATCATGCCTGACTTTCTGCGGCGAGTGAACGCCCAGCCGCTGATTTTTTTCGGGACGCTGGCGCTCATCGTGGCGATCTTGTGGTTCGCCAAAAGCGTCCTAGTGCCTTTGGCATTGGCGGTGTTATTAACGTTTTGTCTGGCTCCCCTCGTGCGCCTCGTCCAGAAACACGGTCTCCGACGACGCCCCGCTGTCATCCTCGTTGCCGGCGCGGCGTTTATTTTGTTGGGACTGCTGGTGTGGTCCATCCTTTCCCAATTCGTGGACTTGGCGAAGAACCACGAGCACTATGCAAACATTGCCGTCCGAAAGATCGAATCGCTCGTTGGCGAGCGTCAACGGCCGGGAACCTCGATCCAAACTAGCGTCAAGAAAGTCTTGACCGGGACGGAAAAACAGGTCCAACCAGACACGGATAAATCTCCAAAGAAAACGATCAAG
>CAYYUU010000316.1:0-7755 GCA_964474955.1 uncultured Alcaligenaceae bacterium
AAAAAGGCCGACGGCACAGGGACTGTGCCTGCTACTTCCCAACATACGTCTCCGTATACTCACTCCGAAATTCATACCGGCTTCCCTCGCCCTGATGGTTCGCCAGCTGCTTGGAGATATTGAGCGTAGCCCTTTCGACCCGTCCAGCCTTTGTATTGAAAACCACTGTCCCTTGCGGCTGTTTCTGGAACAAAGGAATGCGATCGAAAGGATTTTCCGGGACCTTCGGAAATGTCGTCGTCAACCCGAACGTCGCAAGTTCGTTTTTCTTCTGGAAAGTGTAAGTCTGAACGGCCTCGTATTTATCTCCATCACCCCTCGCCCCTGTTCGGACTGTGTTCTTGCGTTCCCAGGTGCCGCCGACTTTCACGGGCGTTTTCGAGAAGACAATGTGGAACGGTGGCTCGGCCTGGTATCTCTCGACGGACCCTATAACGGCACTCAGAACTTCGCCTGACGGAGCAACTTGCAAAACCGCAATCGGGACGCCGACCATCTTGCTCAGTCCCTTCAAACTCGGCGTGCTCTTCTCTAGTTGTTTTGAGTCAAAAAACCATGTCTTTCCATCAGGAAACTTTTGCTCGTGACGCATCCAACTCAACGAATACTGGATTGTCGCAACACCCTGCTTGTCCACCGCAACGACCTTCCATTGCTTGATGAGCTGCAGGTTCGAAGATGCCTTGGCGCTCGAGTTGCCAACTGTTTCGATCACCGATGTCTTGTGTTGCACGCGATACTGCAAGACATCTCCACGTTGCCAACGAAACTTATAGGGATGCTGCGCGTTGGCTTGCGAGAATCCTGTGAGACAAAATGTGATAGTGAGCAAGAAGTGGAGCACAAACTTGTGCATAGAACTGTCCTCCGTGACAGGTTTGAAATCATACCGTTGGGTGGGAAGGACGGGGCTTATTTCCCGTCATGTTCTTTCAAGAACTCATATATCTGCTCATAGACTTCATCAGGCATAATGTGATTATGTTCGTGCCCTTCGAGCCGCACGAATTTCTTTGGTTCATTCGCCGCCGCGAAGAGTTCTTCGCTATGAGAAACGGGAATCAACGTATCCGTATCCCCGTGGATGAAGAACACCGGCCCATTACACTCCGTAATTCTTTCACGGTTTGGAAAGCGATTCCGCATCAACAACCGCACAGGAAAAATCGGATACAACCGCTGCGCTGTATCGGGCAAACTCGTAAAAGCCGACGACAACACAAGAGCTTTGTGTTCGTGCTTGGAGGCCAAATACGTCATAATTCCTCCGCCGAGAGATCTGCCGAACAAAATGATATTCTTACGCGGAATTTTCTTTTCCTCGACGAGCAACTCATACGCTGCTTCACCGGCCTCATAACACCCTTGCTCGGTCGGGCTTCCTTCGCTCTTGCCATAACCCGGATAATCGAACATCAAAACGGACGCATTGACCTTATTTTGCCACATCGGAACGATCGGGCTCCGATGACTCAAGTGGCCCGCGTTCCCGTGAGCAATCAACACCACTAAATCGGCACCGTCTTTCGGACACCACCAGCCATGGATTTTCGTCCCGTCCTTCAGCGGCAAGAAAATATCTTCCTTGGCGTATCCCTGTGGTTCGCGCCAGAATTGTTCCGCGGAAGTTGGTTGATAGACGATCCGATTTTCGAACACCATCAACACAACAAGAACCAGACAGTACAAAACAGCAAGCGTCCCTAAAACTCCGAGTATCACGCGCCGCCACCGAAATGTTTTCTGAGGTTTTTCCTTGGCGTCCATCGACATCGTTTTGGCTCCCGATGTTGCCGTTGGTTCATCCTCATCCTTGATCCTTTTCCGAGCTTCCATTCGATTTTTGTCTCGATATCACCGCACCAACCACTAGCCCAACAATAAGCAAAGCACTACAATTGATAGCAAAAAAATCTCCCCAATGGGCATAGAAACTATACCGATTATCGATCGGGATGGGTCCTGTCACAATACCTTGTGACTTGACGAATTTGTGCCATTCAGAAACGGGCAGTTCACCAATCGGATCACGGAAGTTCACAAAATCCCAGAACATAATATCTTGTTGCTCTGTGACACGGTTTGGTTTCAGGACGCGCCCGTTGCTGTCCACGATGGCCGAGATCCCCATGTTCACGGAGCGGGCGAGGGACCTCCGTGTTTCCACAGCTCGGAATCGGGAAATCGCGAGATGTTCACTATGTTCTGAACTTCCGTTAAACCAACCATCGTTGGAGATATTCACAAGAAAGTCGACAATTTCTCCGTCTTTACCCTTGCGCCCATATTGCCGGGCCAAATACGGGTCCGTGTCCTCGTAGCAAATCAACACTCCAAACTTATACAGTTTTTCCGTCTTCTTGTTGGGTTGCTTGAATTCTTTGGCGGGATTCACTTCCACATTCTTGATCTTTAATCTCGTAAACGTTTGACCCACCGAAATACTATAATCGAACTTATATGGGGAGAACCACTTCATGAACGGAAGTTCGTGCCGCAGCGGCATATATTCCCCGAACGGAACACGATGGATCTTGTCATAACGTCCACCGATTGTTCCTGTTTTGTTGAGGAGCAACGCCGAGTTATATCGCTTGGTTTGCTTGCCACGATTTTTTTCTGGATCAACCAGTTCGAGTGTACTCCACCCCAGCAAAAGATTCGACCTACATATATCGGTCATCTGGCGGAGTTCACGATAATTCGTGATTTGTTCCCGAGCCCACTGAGTCGGAACATCTATCGGCGTGAGGTCTTTCCGATCATAGTCCAACCAATATCCCCACATACTACTTTCGGGCCAGATGATCAAATCAACATGTGAGTCTTGTCCCTTCGGTGGCTCTTTCAAATCGGCATCACCAGTAGCCGCAGCTTGACAGAGAGTTCCGAAAGACTGAATGATTTTCTTCTGAAAGCGTGGAGCATTCTCATCATTGGAAGCAGGATCAGCCGCATTCCGGATTCGCTGATCTATGCTACCCTGAAGCAAAGCAATCGTTGGGCCCGTCTTGAAGTCCGATTGTTGAAGCCGCCACGATCCATAGACCAACGTGCCGATCACCAGAGCCGCAACGAAAACGGTTTGTCCCACGCGGGGCCAAATCATGTTCGTAAACCGAACACGTGCCGGAGGTTCGCGGAGTTGAAGCACACGACGAACATTCGGAATCGCGAACAACCACTCGGCCAAAAGACCATTGACCGCCGCCAAAACGAATGTCACCGCATAGACACCGCCTATGTCGGCTATTTGAATCATTGGCAAAATAGAGTGTTGCGAGTGACCCAAATAGTACCACGCAAACCCGGTCAGCACCCATGCCCGGAAGTATTCAAGCGTCACCCAAACGATCGGAACCGTGAGCGTCAGCGGCACCCTCGTCACCTTATCCGTCAGCCGCAACAACCAAATTCCGAGAACCGTGTACGCCGAGCAATATGTCCCAAGAAGGAACCAAAGCACAATCATCCGGTTGTCGGCCTCACCCATCCACGACAATATCGGGAGAAAGAACGCGGCACCTGAGAACATCGCGAAGAAGAACAACCAACGCTTTTTAATTTCGGTCCGTACGAGAAAGAGCAGCGGAACCAATGCGAACCAGGCCGGAAACGTCCAAGCGACCGGGAAGTAGGAAATAAATAGCAACCCTGACGTCAGCGCCGACAACACAAAGAGAAGAACGGTGGCCCGGACCGAAGTGAACGGTTGTTTTGGTGCGATCTGGGTGACCTTCTTCGAGCCCTTCTTTGTGGTCGCTTTGGGTCCTTTGGTGGATGGCTTTTTAGTCTCGCCATTCGTGTTGCCCGGTTTGCCCGAGACATCAACTTCATTTCGTACAACTTCCACTTGGGATTCGTCTTTCAAGAGCGAGCCTTTCATGTCTCCTCCTTGAGAACGTGATGCTCGGGTGATTGAATTGAAATCGAGTATGTGTACCTGAGCCGAGCACAGCGACGGGTGCGGTTTTGCTGAGTCCTTCTATTCTACCGACAACACATCCATCACATGCCCAGCCGGAAATTGATTCTCGCCCTTCGGAACGATGGCAAACGCATTCGCCGCCGACAGCCCTCGCAAATCCGCCGAGCCAAACCACGGAACCATCGTCACGCGAAACGAACCGTCTTCCTCTCCGAGTTTGGCTGGATAATAGGTCGGTCGATCGCTGCGGTATTGAAATTCATCCGTGAGTATGGCCCTAATGATGTTGGGCAAGTGAGAATCTTGATTTTCCATCTTGCGGATCGCTGGTCGCACGAACAACTCGAAACAGACCATCGAACTCACCGGATTTCCTGGCAGTCCAAAGACCACCTTGTTATCTTTCGTGCCGAAATAGACCGGCTTGCCCGGTTTCATCTTGACCTTGTGGAACTTAGCCTCGACGCCGAGTTCCTCTAACACTTCGGGGACAAAATCAGCCTTTCCCGCCGACACACCGCCCGACAACATTAATACGTTCGCCGCCAATCCTTCTTGGACCAACGATTGAAGTTGGTCTTTGTTGTCCTTGGCGATTCCCAAGAACCGAGGCACACCACCCGCCCGACAAACCTGCCCGACGAGCATCGGCCCATTACTATTACGAATCTGACCCGGTCCTGGTTTGAGATACGGCTCAATCACCTCGTCGCCCGTCGAGAGGATCGCGACAACCGGAGCCGGATGAACCATGACCGCCGTTTTCCCGACGGACGCGAGGAGCCCAAACTCTTGCGGACGTAACCGCGTCCCGGCCTTCAATACGACTTCGTCCTGCCCCATCTCGCGCCCACGTCGAAGCACATTCTGCCCAACAGACGGAGGCGTATCTTCGATTCTCACTCGATTCTTGTCAATGCTGGTCCGTTCGATCATCACAACCGCGTCGGCACCATCCGGAATCGGAGCCCCCGTCATGATTCGCGTGGCTTGTCCTGGCCCGAGCGTTTTGGTCGGCGTTTGCCCAGCCATGACTTCTTCGACGATGTCGAACTCACCCTTCCCCGAAGCCAGATTTTCAGCCCGGATGGCGAACCCATCCATCATAGCTTTATCGTATGGGGGCATATCGAGATCACTCGCCACATCCTGTGCGAGCACGAGCCCAAGCGTCGTCGAGCTAACCGGGGCAATCTGCGGCGGGAGGATCGGCGTGTTTTCGAGAACGATACGTTGGGCTTCAGAAACGGAAATCATGAGAAACGGACCCATCCAAACGGACAAGGATTCACTGTGGATATCTACACTCTTTTTATATTAGGAGAAGGACAAGAATGCTCTGCTTGTTCAAAAGTGAGGTCGCGTTGCAACAATCAGACAACTCAAGTTGCGCCAACTGCCCTACAATTCGAACGAACTATTCGCGCCTCAGCAATCGATGTCACCGCTCCCAGCCGGAAGGTTTTTCTTAGTTGAGAGAATCTAAAGAAAAAGGAATCCGTCTCACTGTCCTTACGACGTGTGAATTTGTCCCAATCCATCAGCCCAATAATAATTTCCAAACGGGAGGGCAAACTGAAAAGTGTTCCACCATCTGTAAATCTCCGCACCGGATTCTTCATCGAATTCGGGGGAGCGTGGCCCTGGCCATCCCACTTCTTCGACCATGTTTGAGTCCCAACACATCACACCAATATCAGTCGATTCGGAGAAAAATTCTCGAACGAAAATCGGACCGGCAGTAAAGCCGATCTCATCGCCAAGCACCTGAATTAACTCCTCGGCGTCGCAATCCTCCCAAGAATAGACCGGCGGTTTGACCAATTTTTGGCTGAGGTCGAGTTGTTCTTCCCGAACGAAATGTCCGCCTTCATCAAAATACATGACCAAAGTCAACTTACTTTCCCAGATCAAAACAGCCTGTCCATCGGGCAAATAACCTGCATCAATTCCGTGACCAATATTGATTCCATCCAAAGGAAATCTACGGGCGAATGGCCGTTCCAAGTGAATTTTCAGTTCTGGTTGGTCCTTGCGTATGAGTGCAACCAACCGAATCGCTTGGTCATCAAGTTCCTGTGGATTGTCCGCCTCTATCCCACCCCAAACTTGAACGAGCCGAAGGTCATATAGCCTCGGAAGCCGAGCCAACATTCGCACTGCTCTCGGGTCGCCTTCAGCTTCGATATAGACCGTCAAGGATCGTAGGTTTGAAAAATGGGGAGAGTTCAGAAGCGCCGAAGCATCCTCAACCGTGACCCATCCCGCTATCACGATTCGAGGCACTCCGGCGACTGCCGCGCACGAAGCCAACTGCTTCCCTCGACCCATCGAGCCGTACACGATAAGTTCCCGCAACATTGGGCAACCATCGTGGATTTTCTGTCCCTGATCGACGAGCGCCGTCAAACCCACCCCTACCGACTCCACAAACCCTCGGCGAAACTCAGGATTGAAATGAGTTTGATAATCTTCCCAGAGTTCCACCGCCGGACCAAGCCAGCGCTTCCTGAACTGAAAGAGAAGGTCTTCTTCTCGTTTCAGACTCTTACCGACGATCCACTCTTCCCAGGGTTCTGCCTTTCCGGGAGGAATCCTATGGAGCCGTCGGTGTCGTTCTAGTTCCGCCTCCGGGTCGGAAGTAGGAATCCGCAGAGGCTCCAACTCAACCTGTAAGCGAATGAATTCTGCACGCTCCGGTTCACCATTTTCTTCGAGCCAATCGGCGTAAATCAAACGCGGAGTGTCGTTGTCCGGCTCGGTCAGAATGGCTTGGAGAAAGGAATGGTTGTTACTCAAAGTTGAACCTCAAACACTAACAGGGTCATTCGCCCCAACCTTGTCGAAGCTACAGAATCTGTTCGTCTATCGCGTTCGCTTCCCAATCGATCTGTGCAAACTCAACTGCGATCTCTGGCTCAATGAAGGGGTAAGTGCTCTGTTGATACCAAATTACAACGGCCGTCGACAAATCGGAGTCTTCGTGCAGTGGGTTGGAGTAAAACTCTCCGACCAAACGTATTGGCGGGAGGTGGGGACGGTCTTCGTCGTCGTAAGAAATCCTTGGTGGAACCAAAATTGCGGGCTTCTCGCCGAATAATTTTTGGGCGTCCCTCTCAGCAACTCGGATAAAATTACGAGTCGCTCGTTCGGATGGTGTGTAAAGCATTGCACCGCGGGTACTGTGAGCAACAATGTAACAGTTCGACCAAATCCTTCGCCCGCCTTTGACAGACGCTTCAATTTTTACCGACATGGCGTATCTTTTTCACCTCGGGAAGCCTCACCACTCGCTCAACGACAAGTTTGGACATCACTATCGTACAAAAAAGAACTCATTCGAACTTAACAACACTTGCGCGTATTTCTCCCAATTCGAGGGATTCGATTCTCCATCCTCTTTCGCAACTTTCGTCACGACCTGCTTCGGATCGAGCTGCCGATGGCTCTCGAACAGAGGCCTGCTCAGCGGCACTTGTCACTCGCTCTGGAAGTTGTAACGACGTCGAGAAATCGGCTTCGGAAAGTGGGTCGGTGATTGTTTTTACATCCCTTGTGCTCGTCTGTTGATCTAACGATATTTCACCTTTTGGGTCAGAATGTGGTTGCTCACGGACAAGAGTAATTCCGTTACTTTCCAAAATCCAACGAAGCAGCAACGCTGACCGCCAATGAATCGGGTAGGTTGGTCTTCCCTCTTCTCCTTCAATCTTGACCCACACTTGGGCGCACCCAAAACAAATCACCAACTCGATACATTTTGATCCCGAATCACAACTGTCCCGTTAAAGTTTTAGAAAATTGCCATAAGGTTTTACTTGACATGA
>CAYYUU010000317.1:0-7730 GCA_964474955.1 uncultured Alcaligenaceae bacterium
TGCTTCTGTTGCCTTCATTCGAAATTAACCAGACACGCCTCGGATCTTGCTACTTTAGATATCATTCAAAGACTGATTAACCGAAGCAGTCTCGGCTTCTTTATTCCTCTGTTGAGGCATTCTTCACCACTTCCAACCCCAGTTTCTTCATCTTCCGTTCCAATTCCTTGACCTCCATATCCAACTTCTCGGCAGCAGCGTTTAGATCACCATTCGTTTCTCGGAGTGCTTCGCGAATGTTATCCTGCACTTTCCAATCTTGAATCATGCGATAAAGTGTTCGTTCGCCGATGCCCAGCATCCTCGCCGCTTCTTCGCGGTTACCGTCTGTCATCTCCAACGTTTTCTCGGCATAGTATCTATCTACCTCCTGAAGGGGTCGCCCCACAAGGTTGGTAGGTCCCGACGGAGCATCCGTGATCGCGAGCGAATCAAACCCTTCGATGTTGGCGAGGTCGTCGATATCCAAAATCCCATCAAAGTCTTGAACCACCATACTCTCAATCATGTTTCGCAGTTCCCGGACGTTGCCGTCCCACGGGTGAGCGGCCATTGCTTTGCGAACCGGCTCGGAGATTCCCTTCACGTCCTTGCCGTGCTCGGTGTTGAACTGCTTGATGAAGTGTGCGGCCAAAATCGGAACGTCTTCGCGTCGCGTTCGGAGCGGCGGCAACTCGACGCGAACGACTTTCAGGCGATAGTACAAATCACGGCGAAACTGCCCTTCTTCGACAGCTTTATTCAAGTCACGGTGGGTCGCCGAGATGAGACGCACATTCACTTTGATCGGCTCGTTGCTGCCGATTCGATAGACTTCTTGGTCCTGCAAAACCCGAAGCAGTTTGGCTTGTAGTGACAGGGGCATGTCACCGACTTCGTCTAAAAATAACGTTCCCCCGTTTGCATGTTCGAAGCGGCCTTTGCGGATTTTGTCGGCTCCCGTGAATGCACCGGCCTCGTGGCCAAACAATTCATCTTCGAGGAGATTTTCGTTAATCGCCGTACAATTGAGGGCCACAAAATTCTTGTTCTTGCGAGGGCTGTTGTTGTGAATCGCCTTCGCGGCGAGTTCCTTCCCGGTGCCTGTTTCTCCCTGGATCAAAACGGTGGCACTCGTCGGCGCGACGGCCTTGAGTTTGTTGATGATCTGGTGCATGTTGGGGCTGTTACCAATGACCCCTTGGAAGCCGAATTTCTCGTCAAGTTGTCGCTTGAGTTCGTTGTTCGCTCGCACAAGCCGGAGTTGGTCGGCGGCCTTGTCGACGACGAGCCGGAGGTTATTCAGATTCACGGGTTTTTCGAGAAAATCGATCGCGCCTTCCTTCAAGGCAGCTCGCGTCGACTGAACGTCTCCGTGTCCCGTGATCACAATGACACCCGCGTCGGGGAGTTCTTGCTTGGTGATGCGTAAGATGGCGAGCCCATCCATGTCGGGCATTCGGAGATCCGTGAGCACGAGGTCGAAATCTTCCTTTTCGATTTTTTCAGCCCCTTCGGTGCCGCTCGTCGCGATCACGCAATCATAACCAACACGTTGAAGGCTCTCGCAAACGACTTCGGCATGGTCCGCAATGTCGTCGATCACAAGCACACGCAGAGGTTCTTCGTCCGGGACGACGTCGGATTTGTTCTTGGATTGGCTCATGGTGGTCAAGCTCGAATGGATGCCACGATGGATTTGACTCCGCCCGAGGACGGTAGATTGTGGGTTTTCCCACGTTCGAGCAAATCCAATGCCGCGGACTTGGCAACAGCGGAGAATCTCCAAAGCTCCCAGAGTCGGCGTCGTAATTTTGCTCTCGACCCGTCCGAGAGGAGTCAGATTCTTGTGGAGATTGTTATTCGGAAATCGAAGAAAGCCTGCCAACTTTACGAGCGGCCAACTTGATTGTTGCCCCGTTGGCTTTGGCTTCGGTCGATATGTTTGATTATATGCCAAATTGGCAGTCTACTCCAGGTCAGGAGCACAACGGATAGGACAATGGGCGAGATTTGATTGGTCGCGTGTGTTTTGGTTGAGAGTTGCTTTTCGCGGAACGAAAAGTTTTTTCTGTTGTTTTGCTTTGGAGTGCGGCAGCTTCGCGGCCGCTTTGGTCGTTTTGGTTTTTGTTTTTGGTCTTTTGTTTTTCTGTTGTCTCAAGTCCTGGCGCCGTCAAACTCACACACTCAAACCAAAACCAAGACAATCATTTCTTTCGCGATCCCTGGGCAGAATGTTGAGAATCGACTTCCAACCGACAAACGAGGAAAACTCATCAATCCTCAAGCCCATAATTCCCGTTTTCGATCTCTCGAATTTCTTCCAGCAATCGCAGTGGTTTTCGCAATTTCCTTACAGCTTCACGCGCCCGGCCCAAGTCTTTTGGCGTGAGTTCTCCGAGCAAACCACGCAGCCGACATCTTTGGATGAGCAACCGAGATTCCAACCCCAACAGCCCATGATCGGCAATCGTCTCGAAAGCTTGCTCACGAACCCGAAGGGCGCTTTCGTAATCGCCATCGAGTTGATGAAAATACGCAAGCGAATCGAAGTAGGACTCGGAAGGCATCACACCCAGCGAACTCATGATGCTACGAGCCTGGCGAGAAAGTCGCAGGGCAAGCTCGCCGTCACCTTCGCGTTGGGCCAGAATCGCTTGCCAAAGTATCGCTTCGGACAAATCGCTCTGACGGTGCTCGCACCTCCGGGCCAAACTTTCCAATTCGCCAGCATATTCTTCAAGGTTGTCCCAATCCCTCCGATAGAATGCGGCCTCCCCCAAGCCCGCACGGGCGTTTGCGGCATATCCCTTGTCGACCTTCTCACCCGACTCCACCAACTCCAGATGTTCGAGACAAGTTTGCCAGGTTTCGTCGAGCCTTCCGATCTTCTGGAGAAAAGACGATTTCTCACCCATGTAGACAGACCGATGTTCCAGAGACTCCTTCGGAATGACCGAGTCGGCGTGTGCGAGAGCCTGGAATATTGCGTCAGAATACCCTTCCGCGTCGATCTCCGTATAGATCGCGATGAGTTTATTGACGATCGCCAGATACCACGGGTGGCCTTCGAGTTCGGGCCGAGTCCCTCGCAAGTAGCAAGCAATCGCGTCGTCGAGCAACCCACGAAAATCTCGTTTGTCCTCGACCAACGTGAGGATGTTCCAAACTTCGTAAAGGTACGCCCACCAGGGCTCGCCAAGTTGCTCGGCAAGATGTCGCCCCCTCCGGTAGTGCCGACATGCCTCGTCCGGGTCTTGTTCGGCAACGTCGGAAGCGAGCCTGTAGCACAACGCCATCTCGATACGTTCCTCGTCCCCGGCTTCCTCGTACTCGCTTTCCATTTCGATGAACCAAGACCAGAGACCCATCGTGGCACCTCATTCGGGCGAAACATTATCAACGAATCCCTCCGCCGTTCGCTTCCGGAGAGGCGGAGAAAAAAGTGTCGTAATCGTTAATGGTCGTTTTCGGTGGCACTTTCTCTCGTGACAAACGAACACGAGCGAAGGGATGTGCCGCCCAAAAGCCCTGGGCCTTTTCGACATTTATTTATCTGCCCAACCGAGGCGCAAAACCCTGCCAATACGCGTTACCTCTTCGAACGCTCGAAGTAAGTAATCGTCTTCGACGCGAACCACTGTGGGTTCGGGAAGTCCTCAAGCTTGATGTCCCGGGGTTGTTCCGTTTCCGTATCGACGATGACTCCTCGGGTGTTGAACGCAGGAGCCGCGAGAGTGCTTTTTAGTTTCCGCAGAGAAGATTTCTTCGGCCGCCAAAGCATGTCGGTCTTGTTCTCGTCGGCTTTCTCGCCGGAACGAAAAACGTAGATCGTGATCTTACCCAGGTTCGTCTGGTCCATCAGTTGGTCGGGAGCTTCTTCCTGTTTTCTGACTTCAAAAAATCGAACCCCTTTGGTCGTGTAAAACCCTTGCAGAGTGTACTTGACGTTCGGTTTCAAGATCCATCGTGAGTAATTCTGGGGGGCTCTGAGTTTTTCCTTGCCGATTGTGTTCAGCCCGTTCACAAGCACCACAACTCCCAGACTCTTTTCTTTCGCCTCCAAAGTAAACCGTACTTTTTGTTTCGGCGTCGGCGTCGGGGCTCGATATTGCATCGTTCCTTGTGCCGTTTTCATCTGTTGGACTGCCACCGGTCGGAATGTTTCTCGACCTGGCTGGCTGTAGTGGATTCGGAAATCCAGAAGTTTAGACAGCCGAACGTGCGCAGGAGTCTTGGTGCCCGGCTTCTTCTTTTGGGGAAACGTGAAGAGGTCGGTGTCTAGACTGAGCTTTGTTTTTCGACTCGCAAGGCTGAACGGGACCTCCAGGTCGGCGAGGATGCCGCGATCGGAGCTGATTTTGAAACACGCGAATTCCTTGCTGCAGATATATTTCCCAACCACTGGTGGAGGGCCAGTCAGGGGGACGGGGAGCGGACGTAGCTTCATATTGTTTTGATCAAACACTTCGAGTTTCACGACGACGGTTTTGTAATCGTTCGAGACTTCGACCACCCCGGTGAGAAATGCGTCGACTTTGACCTTCGCGTTTCCCCACGCCAGTGGATAGCGACCTTTGAGTAATTTCTTCCGGCCTTGCGGGGTCATGTAGTCGATCTTGCCGAACTGTTTAATCGCCGCTTCTCCTGCATTGCGGGTAATCCCGATTGGAGAATCGGATGAGTTTTGGAGGATCAAAGCATTTTCCAGTCGGACGGCCATGATGGTGTTGAGTCGCCCAACGTTCCAACTCTCTTTCCCGCCGCCAACCTTGACTCGAAAATTCAGGACGCCAATGTTTTTCCACCCACGGTCTTTATGTTGGGCATAAAGGAGGATGTCCGCGGCAAGAGGCTTGAGGGGCGTGTCGATCTCTGCGGCCCGAACGGAAGAGAGTGGTGCGCAAACCAATGCGGCGAATAGGGCCACCGCAGAGTATTTTTTCGTTATCGAAGCTGTTATGGATCTGATCCGGTGCATGGTTCTTTTCCTCATGGAAAGATTGGAAATTTTCTCGGGACGAGGACGTGGGGTTTATTGTACGGTTTCGAAGTTTTGGTCGTAAACGACGGAGACATGGAACGAGAACAACCAAAGCAAAAAACCAGAAAAGCGGCGTCGAGCCGCCGCACTCCAAAACAAAAACAGAACAAAGACATTGGCACACGGAGTGTGCCTACTACTTTGGTCACGGCACACGGAGTGTGCCTACTACAAAAAAACGTTTTAGTTCGGTGCCTGGAACAACTTGAGAGTCGCTTCCAGTCTTGGGAGAAAAACGACTGGCGTTTGGTTCAGTTTCGGCGTTGTGTTTCCTCTTCCCTGGACCTCTTGTAAGAACTGAATTTTTTCCTGGACCTGCGCTCGCACGCCACGAAATAGTTCTTCCGGTTCCAGGTACTGATTGTTATTCGTGTCGGCGGCGACGAACTTGTCACTCACGACAGTGCGCACGGCTGCGGCGAACACGCTCCGCATGTATTTGTCGATGACGTCGTGTTCGTAGACGCTCTCGTCCGATTGACAACCGGCGAAGATGATCGGCCCAACGCCGTCGGGCGTGAGACTTCGGATCGGGTCGTTCCGCAACCGGGACTCTTCGACTCGCTGACTGAAACCACCGGAATGACACGTATCCAGGAACAGAACTTTGTGGCAGGGCAATTTCGCCAGTTCTTCGTACAGGTCGGAGAAGTCCAGAGTCGTCTCGCGAAATCGAAGCAGATCGAAGTCGGCACAGCAGAAAAAGAAACCCTTCAGTGAGGGAAGCCCTTGCTTGTTGAATTCGGTTTCGATCTTCGCGAGCCGCTGGACGATGACTTCATTTCGTTTTTTGAGCCGTCCGAGCCGTTTTTGTTCTTTGTGAACTCCGCGCACGATGTCTCCTGGCCGGATGCCGTGGCCTCCGATGTAGAAGACCAAAACGTCATCCGGCTCGACTTGTAGATGTCGAATCGTGTTCAGAATTTTCTCAGGCGTGACGTGGTGGTCGATCAACGCCTCGCCCATCTTCACGTCGCGGAACAGCCTCTTAGGTTGTTGCGTCAACATCCAATGGAACGTTTGGGCGTCCTGGTTCGCCTTCAGGTTGGAGAGTTTCACCAGAGAGCTTGCGAACCTTGAGAGGGTACCGCGGGGTTGTGGCTGTTGTTGGATGCCCGGCAACTGGCTGTAATCTCCGACTCCCACAATCACACCGTGCAGCACAGGTTTTTTCTTGACGGGGTTGGTGTTGCGGACTCGGATTCGTCGCGATTCTCCCCTCACGTTTCCCTGGTTATAGCACTGCAAGAGAACTTCGTTCACGCCCTGGCGAAGGAGTTTGGGCGGGATCACGATTTTGTCCTGGAACTTCCCCGCGTTGATGTTCGGCCACTGCTTGTACTTGAAATCGTTGATCCACAGAATTGCTCGCGAGAGGTTGTCGTATCCTCGCGGCCCACGCGACTCGGCCTTGAGGGTCACGGCGAGCCCTTTCTTGTTGATCTCATAAATCGGCCCGTCCTTGGTCATCTTCGGTTGGATGTCGGGTTCGACGCTGACGTTCTTGGGTGGTGCGATGTCGGGGACGGGCTCGAATTTCTTCGAAAAGACGTTCTTGAGTTTCTCGGGATTGTGCAGTTCCTTGAGTCGGTTGTTGTCCTGCAACTGTTTTCGAAGTTGTTCGGCCCGGTGGAACTTGGGCGTCTCGAAGATCGTAGGGCCGTTTTCCTGGAAGCCCACGAGGTAGTCGCCGTTGGTCGACGCATCATAATAGTGGTCTCGCCAACGCCAAAGGACCCACTCGCCGGAACGGGCAGGGAAGAACTTCCACACTGGTCTTTGCCGAACGGTGGTTTCCTGCCACAGGAGGTCCTTCCGCTTTTCTCGTCGCCAACCGAGAAAAATGCCCTCGCCGGGGACTGGGTGTTTGACGACTCCCAATCCCATCTTTGGGGTCCCGAATTTCTTGAATGTTGGCTCGCTCGCAATTACGAACTTCGGAAGTTTTCTCGTCTTGTTGTTGAAGCGGATTTGACTACCTTGGACCACAAAGACGACCTCGTCACCCTTCACTAGGCCCATTTCCCACGCGGGACTTCCGGCGTCAACGGCGTCGGCTCGCAAGACTCCATTCCGCTCGATGAAACGGGCTCCGAGTTCCGGATGGCTCGGCCACGGTTTGAGGCTCCAGCCGCAGATCGTTTGGTCGCGTGATGCCGTGACCATCATTTCGTGATTCGGCGAGATGCTCAAGGACGAGACGGGGCCATCGTGACCGACCATCACACGCACACGTCGCGGACCATTGCGACCCAACTCGAACAAGCTCACGCCGTAATAGTGTCCGACCGCAAGCCGGAGAGAGCGGTTCACGGCTGACGGCGGAATGAACGTGTAGCACTTCGGGTCGCCGTAGCGAGAGCGGTTGAGTTCGAGCGGGGCGAGTTTCCCCGCAGGTGATTGAACTAACCACCGATTCAGTTGTGGGTTCATTGGATCTTGGGTGACGACCTTCCAGCCCTTCCAGGCCGATATCGTTTGCACCGGTTCGAACGGCGGCTCTGGTTTCTTCTTGGCTTTGTTCGGGGGAGCGATGAGTTGGATGGGCGGAAGGTTCCCTGCCGCAGGGGCGCCGCGACCTGGAGCGATGTTGTTTGCCTTTTTGCGTGGGGCGTCTTCGGGGTTTGGCGTGGCGAGCCAACGGCGTTCCTTGAGGTGGAAGACCTCCCACGGTCCCTTGCCACGTTTGTTTGGATGCGTCGGCACA
>CAYYUU010000318.1:0-7721 GCA_964474955.1 uncultured Alcaligenaceae bacterium
GGTAGGGAATCGGGAATCGGGAACAAAAAAGAAACTTGGGGGTTGAGAGTAGATGTTGTTTTCGGAGCCACTCGGAATGCGAAATATATTGCTGTCCGGTTTTTCAAAGTCCCCAAGGAACCGGACAGCAATATAGTTCCCGTTCCCCGTGGCTCCGAAAACCCTCAATTCTCAGCTCGACTATTTATCCGTAGCTTTCATAGTCGCCAGACCATCTTCGTCGAGCATAAATCGCCGGATGCTGACAGCTTTTTTCGTGGCCGTATCGACTTCCACGATGGCACCGGACAACCTTGGGTCTCCTTCGGCCACGTCGAACGAACTCGGAATAAAAGTAATAGTCGTCGATAGAACTCGATCGACGCGCCGACCAAGAACGCTGGCGTGTGGGCCGGTCATCCCGACGTCGGTAATGTATGCCGTTCCTTCGGGAAAGATTTGTTCGTCGGCCGTGGGAACGTGCGTATGCGTCCCAAAGATGGCCGTGACGCGCCCTTTGAGATGATGGGCGATGAGATATTTATCGGCCGTCGCTTCGGCGTGAATGTCGAGCAGGATACAATCGACGTCTTCGGGAATCTGCTCAAGAACGCGGTCGGCGGCCTGAAAGGGACAATCCACGGCCTTCATGAAGGTCCGGCCCAACAGGCAAAACGCCGCTACTTGGATTCCGGCTTTCGTTTCATACACGATGAAGTCGTGTCCAGGTGAGGACCCCGGGAAGTTTGCCGGTCGGCAGATGTGCTCGTCTTCTTCGAGTGTCTTCTGGATCTCCATGCGTTTGTAAACATGATCGCCCATCGTGATCATATCGATCCCGGACTGACGCAGTTCCTTGAATGCTCGCGGAGTCAGCCCGGAGCCGTTGGTGGCGTTCTCGGCATTGGCCACGACGAGGTCGAGTTGTTCGTGGCGGATCACCGTCGGTAACGCCCGCTTTATCATGGATATGCCGGGCTTACCAACGACATCACCGAGGAACAAGAGTTTCATGGAGGGGAGGGGGTCAATGGCGAAGAAATTTATATACGAATTCTTATTTCATTTATCGTATCAAATATCGGTGTTAATTGCAGCCAAAGTGGAGCGTGATTCTTGAGGGCGACTGTTTCCCTTTTCCGGCATGCGAACGTTTGCAAAGTTGCTAAACTATACATCGATTGGGAAAGTTGCTTTTCGCTCCGCGAAAAGTTGTTTGGTTTTGGACTCTTTTCGCATGCGGGCGAAGCCTGCAAAGCAAATTGCCTGCACGCGAAAAAAGCAACTATCCGAACCGACCGCCAAACACTCCCTGCAATACACCTTGAACGCAAGCACCTGAGGCACTCATGCATCTAAAGCTGGCAAAAAGACTCCTGTTCGAAACGGACAAGCACGCCTTGTGGAAGCTCATGTGGAACATGGGCGTCAAAGGGATGCTCTCGGTCCAGAAACACAAGAGTCGACTCAAACGCGGCGAAGTGTTCCCTCCGTTCCTGTACATTTCGATTATTAACAGCTGCAATCTCCGCTGTCAGGGATGTTGGGTCGATGTGGCGTCCAAGCAAGAAACGATCTCGCTTGAAGCGATGAACGACTTGATTGGCGAGGCGAAGAAGATGGGCAATTCGTTCTTCGGACTCGTCGGCGGCGAACCGTTTATGCATCCGCAATTGTTCGACATCCTCGCCGCGCACCCCGATTGCTATTTTCAAATTTTCACCAACGGGCAGTTCATCACTGACGCCAAGGCCAAGGAACTCCGCAAGCTGGGTAACGTCACGCCCTTGATCAGCGTCGAGGGGAACGAAATCGTCAGTGACGAACGTCGCGGTCGGTCGGAAGTCTACAGCAAGACGATGGAAGGGCTCCGCAACTGCCTCAATAACAAGATCATGACTGGCGTGTGCACGAGCCTTTGCCAGACGAATTTCAAGGACTTGTTGACTGAACAATGGGTCGACAAGCTTATCGAAATGGGAGTGCTCTACACTTGGTTCCACGTCTACCGACCGATGGGACCCAAGCCCGAATTCGACTTGTGCTTGACGCCAGCGCAACAACTCGAAGCCCGCAAGTTCGTCGTTGAGATGCGGGCCAAGAAACCCATCATCATCGTCGACGCCTATTTTGACGGTGAAGGGCAAGCGCTGTGTCCTGCGGCGACCGGCTTTACCCACCACATCAATCCGTGGGGCGGAATCGAACCGTGTCCGATCGTTCAATTCACGAAGGAATCGATCTACAAGACGAAGGACGATCCCCGTTCGCTCCGCGAAAAATTCCGGCAATCGAAGTACTTGAAAGAATGGCGAGACTTGGCCCTCTCGACGACGCGAGGATGTATCGTCCTCGAACGTCCGGACCTCCTCCAAGCCCTCATCGAAAAACATGGAGCGACCGACGGGACGGTGCGCGGGACTGCTCTCGCAGAACTCCAAGCGATGAACGTTCGTACGTCGCAATACAATCCTGGGAATGAGATCCCGGAGAAGAACTGGCTTTACCGACTCGCCAAGCGATTTTGGTTTAACGACTTTGGTGGGTATCGGGGACAGGATCATTCGAAGAATTCGGCACCGGCTGTTCTGAGTCGGACTTAGCGCTGGGCGGCTGCCAAGCGAGCGAAGAAAGAATCTCGTCATTCGAGGTCGCAGAGGATAGTTCGGTTGCGGGAGTTTGGGATCATGTCACAAGTCATTTCGTTCGGGGCTCTGGATGGCGCGCCGCAAACTCCGGCCCTCCAGGCCGATTCTCCGTTTCGCATCGGTATCCTTGGCGACTTCAGCGGGCGAGCGAACCAGGGGAGAAAGAGCACGACCGAGAAACTCAAGAACCGCAAAGCCCGGAAGATCGATCGCGACAATTTCGACAAGATCTTGGCGAAATTCAAGCCGAAACTGACGCTCACTCTCCCAAAACAAAAGGAACCCATCGAACTGTCCGTGACTGGGATCGAGGACTTCGAGCCCGACGAACTCGTGATGGGTATTGACGCGTTCGCCGATTGTGATTCGGGATACGCGAAAACGTTGCTGATGAATGCGCTCTTGCACCATCCCGACGTCCAAGCACTCGAGGGCGGATGGAGAAGCGTCGAGTGGCTCCTGAAACGCGTGTCGAAGCGGGACGCAAAAATTCAGATCGTGCTCTACAACATGTCGTTCGATGAGTTTTGCGGCGACCTCACCGGCTCGGACGATCTGACTCAGACGGCGGTCTATCACTTGTTGGTAGAGAAGATCGCCGACGATCCGAAGGGCGAACCGTGGGGATTGTTGCTCGGCAATTACATCTTCGACGTTACGCCACAGCACGCCGAGGTTCTCGGGCGAATGGCCAAGATCGCCAAGGCTGCCGGAGTCGCGTTCTTCGCAAACGCCGCGCCGCATTTGACGGCCAAATCCACGACCATCGAAGACGTAGCCCTCGAACAATGGAACAACCTGCGGCAACTTCCGGAATCCACGCACCTGGGACTCGCCGCACCTCGATTTCTCGTTCGGCCTCCGTATGGCGAGGCAACCCGAGCCGTCGAACGTTTTCGATATGAGGAATTCACCGATCCAAAAGACAATTGTTATTTGTGGGGCGGTGGCGCGTTCGCTTGTGCGGCCCTTGTGGGTACATCATTCGGGGCGAAGGGTTGGGCGTTTGTGCCCGGAGAACATATCGACCTTCCCGAAATGTATATGCATGTTTGGCGAGACGAGGACGACGACGAACACATGACGGTTGCGGAGACTTGGCTCAAGAAAAATAGTACGGAGCGACTAGTTAAATTCGGAATCATGCCGTTGCTGTGCATCAAGAAACGCGACGCCATGCAACTCTTGCGGTTCCAGTCGTTGGCCCAACCACCCAAGGGGCAAGAGTCGGTTCCGCTCGCGGGTCGATGGGGACAGGGGAATCTGACCAAACAAGGGGCGGGCTCGCCACCACCTTCTGGCAGCGTCGTAATTGGAGGTCCCGGCGAGGCTCCCGCTCAAGCAACCGGAATGCCTCAAGCGAGTGCTCCACCCGCGGCCACGCCCGACACGCCTGCAACCGCAACAGCACCGCCAAGCAATAACGATGTGGCCCCCGCTCCCGCGGCCCCCGAAGAGGAGGAGATGGATCCCGAACTCGCAGCAATGTTGGCCGAGATGGACTCCGCGCCGGAGCAAGCGGCAGCCGAGCCCGAAGAGGAAGAGATGGATCCCGAGTTGGCGGCTCTCCTGGCGGAAATGGATTCGCCTGCCGAACCCGCCGCGACAGAATCCGCACCGGCAGAAGAAGAGGAGGTGGATCCGGAACTCGCTGCACTATTGGCCGACCTTGATGGAGGAGACGAGGAAGTCGCGGAAACGCCCGCCGAAGAACCCGCTACCGAAGATGAGGAGGACCCGGAACTTGCGGCCCTGTTGGCTGATCTCGAAGGAGCCAGCGAAGAAGAATCGACGACCTCGCAAATCTCTAAGGAAGACGAAGAGGACCCGGAACTTGCGGCCTTACTCGCCGACCTCGAAGGTGGTTCCGGTGATGATCAAGAGGAAGTGGCGACCGAGACATCGTCAACCGTTGCCGCGGAAGAGGACGAAGAAGATCCCGAGTTGGCCGCCCTTCTCGCCGATCTCGAAGGGGATACCGAGGAAGAATCCGCCGAAGAGGAAACTCCGACGCCCAACGACGCAAGTGAAGAAGAAGATGACGAACTTGCGGCGTTGCTTGCGGAACTGGAAAGCGAAGTGGACGAACGGAACGCAAATGGAGTCTCGACCGCTCTGGTTTCCGGGGAACCAGCCACGGAGGAAGCTGAAGTGGATCCGGAGTTGGCCGCTCTGTTGGCCGACCTCGAAGGCGAGACCAACGAAGAGGAAACGGGAGAGCCGACTGCAGAAGTGGAAGACGAAGAAGATCCCGAATTAGCGGCTCTGTTGGCCGACCTGGAAGCCGATGACGAGGAACCAGAGGGCGAAGTATCGCCCCCTTCGATTCCCGAGGAAACGGCCATCGAGGAAGACGAAGAAGATGCCGAGTTGGCGGCGCTCTTGGCTGACCTGGAATCCGACAACGAGCAAGAAGACCAAGTCAGCCCTCCTTCGGAAGAAGCGCCCGATGAGGAATCCGACGAAGATCCCGAGTTAGCCGCCTTGCTCTCTGAACTCGAAGAAGACGAACCGGAGAGCATTCCCGAAACGCAAGAACAATACGACCCATCCGAGACGGAAGGCACCGAAACGCAACAAGTGAACACTGCGACCGAAAATTCGACAGACTTGGCCGAAGAAATCCGATCCCTCGGCGGGCGAAAGGCTCTCGAAGATTTGGGCTGGCCAACTTTTGTGCCGACCTTTGCCGAAGACCTTCCTCGGCAACTGGCCATCTTGAAAAGCCAAATGAAACATTCCGCGACCGAGCAAGAAGTCCAAGAATTGCTACAGGAATGCGGCGGGTACGAGGCTCTCGGAAAATTCGGAGTAACTGCCGAACAAGGGTTGCGAACTCAGCTCGCAGGTCTCCGCCAGATTCGCAAAGACATCGAACGAGTCCGGGCGTTGACCGATACCGAACTCCAATCGCTCGCTCAATCGTATGGGGCCGATCTCGACAGACACCGGACCGATCAAGAGAAAATCGATCTGCTACTGAAAGTCCGGGAATACCACGAATGGGCAACTCAACCGAACAACGCAGAAATCGCCGCGACGCTCGAAAAGGTATCGTTCTCGGCCAAACGGCGGACTCAGCTTGAGCATCAACTCACCGAACTGGGAGGAGCGGCTGCATATTACGAGTGGATTGCCAACCATCCGCAAGACGGACAACAAGACCCGACGCTCGAAGCGGAGGTGGCGGTATTGGAAATGCTGCGAGAGTATAACGCGCTTGGTGGCGAAGAAGTTTATCAACAAAAAGTTGCCGGAAGTAATTCCCGACCGGAAACGCTTGTGAATAAGCTCGAACAACTTCAAGCGGCGTTGACGTTGGAATGAAATTGACCCCAATGCGTTCCAAGTCCCAAGAAACCAATCAGGCGGTGACCATCCTAGGCGTCAACATCACCACACCACCTGGCACCGAATGCTATACACACTCGCAGGGCTATATCCCACATTCGGCTCATCCACGCCTACATATTGATAGATAAACATAAATCGAGTGTAGTCGTTCAAATACCAATTTGTTACAACAGTCAATCGATAGAAATTACTTCCGACAAGTTGTCCTTGCGGCCCCCGAGGAATGTTCGGATCCCGAAAGTTCAGATAATCGTATCTTCCGACTAATTCCCACGCTCCATACCCACGATAGTGAATTCCGTTCTTGTTCAGACATATAAACGGAGAGATAACTTTCGTTTCCCCGAAGGCACCTCTGCGAAAACTATATGCGCGATGTTCGCCGGTTAAGAAATAGCTTGCCAGCACATAGCCACCATGAAGGAACACAGCGTCGCCTCCCTTCTGGTCGATGCCCGTAGCTTGCCATTCGATTTGCATGGAGAGCGGACCTCGGACCCACGCCCATTCGAGGTTGTAGAGCTGATTCGCAAAGGCCGGGACCACGACGTCTTGCAAAAACGGTGGCAGTACGGAATCATCGTCGGGAGCAAGGAAGCCGCTGCCGGCGGCATTCCGAAAGCTCACCACGTCGTCTCGCGGGATGCGATGAGAAAATCCCCCTCCGAAGTGCATCAGGTATCGGCCGTCGGAAAATTCGTCGTACCAGAGAAGATGGGTCAGGCGGGTCGTGACGGCCCAGTCTCCCTGGTCGGTCAGGTCCCGGCCAATGCTGTCGCTACCCGTTCGAAAACCGCCAAGTTCGAAGAGTGTGCGTTTGTCCTCGGACAACCGAATCATGCCGACGCCCCAATTCCGGGCAGGATCCAGGGTGTTGATGCCGGATCGTTCGAGAAGCGGAAAGTCGTTGCTGCTCGTCTGGGCTTCGAGACTGAACGGTTCGCGATAATGTCCGGCGCGCATCTCGTCGAAGAAAGGGAGGTTCTGAACACCGAGGTATACATCGGTGAACCTGACGTCCCCACTCGCAAAGGCGAATTCGGCGTGGTATTCGACGTTCGGTCCAATGCCCCCTTTCACCCCGATCCGCGCACGCCGAAAGCCCGTGGCGTTCTCCAAATCCCCGACAGTATCCTTGTTGCGCTGGCTTTGGGTGACCATGATGGCGTCGGAATGAATCCGCCCGAACACTTCGACTTTGGGCTTGAACTCGAACTTCTCGATCTTAATTTCCGGAGTTTTGTCTTTGTCTTTTTCGGTCTTATTTTCCGATTTTTTCTCGGTCTTGTTTCTCGCTCGCTTCTTCGATTTTTCCTCGTTTGAGGATGCCTTCTTATCCTTCTCGTTCTTGGATTCTTTCTTGTTCTTCGTGTCTTTGCTGTCTTTGTCTTTCTGGGCGACTGTCTTTTTCAACTCGGCCAATTCCTTCTGGAGGTCTTTGAGTTCCTTCTCGGTTTTGTTCAGATGATCCATTTGGACTTGGTAAGGCGACACGACGGGGCGCATAGGTCCCACGCACCCGCAAGCTCCGAGGAGACATCCGGCAAGGATGACGAATAACTGCCTGGACAAATGGCTGTTTCGGATTCGAAGCAAAAGAGTTATTCCGCTGAGTTTGCCTGCACCCACCAGACCACTTCCGAGATATGTGTCGAAGCGTCGAAGTGGGTAGATGGGTACATTTTGCCAGCGATTCCCGGCACGATTTTTGTTTGTACACTACATTATTAATGTCTCAAA
>CAYYUU010000319.1:0-7705 GCA_964474955.1 uncultured Alcaligenaceae bacterium
AACGTTTGGGCTGTGGTTTTTGATAAGGAGGTATCTGAGCGGAGGGAGTTTGGAGACTCGGTTGGCCAGTGGGAGTGTTGGCTTGTGCGGCCATCTTGGCCAGTTTCAACAGGGCAAAGACGACGGCTTCTTGGCCTTGCGCGAAGATCGCCCGGGCTTGGTCTTCCGTCAATCCGGGTCCGATGTCAATGTCTTTGGCAACCATAACACTCTCGTCCGAAGCCATCGTAGGTGCCGTTTTCTTATTCAAACAACAAGAAAACGGAAAGACCAACTGCAGATCAGTAAAGTGTGACCTTTTTTATTTGCTTGGCAACTCTCGGATAAGAATTGTGAAAGTCCCACGTCCTCTCTGTTCAAACGAAGTTGCAATGATACGGTAGCTCCCATCCTGTTTGGGAGTGAAGATGATCCTTGAGTTACGGTTCTTTTTGGCGAGGTCGTCATTCTCAGCCAGTTTTTTCCCGTTCACGTCGAGCAACTGCAACGTTGGATCGAACTGCGTGCTTTTCATCACGATCACGTAGGTATGGTCAACTTGCATCTTGTGTGCGTGGGTGACCGAAGGCCCTTTCAGTTCTCCTTTGAGTTCCGTTTCCATGAAGTGGCTGCGGGCGGATTTCACCAGAGCCCGGACTTGTGCCCAGAGTTTTTTCCAGGTTTCTTGTTCGTCTTTGGATAGCTTGGCGAGGGCTTCCTTGTCGCGGACGGTTGCCAATTTGGGAGTCGTTTGCCAGGATTCCATTCGATCCACCACGTCGGCTGCAAACAACCTCTCTTTCTCCAGGTGTTCCCGGTAGTTCTTGAGGTCGGCTTTTAGCCAGGTGACCGCCTGTTGTCGCAGTTCCGTTCGTTCTTTTGCAGTGATTTTCTTAGCATGTGCATCCATAGACGACGTTCCCAGGATCGCCCAACAAGCGGCAAAGAAACGATCCCGGCTTTCTATTTCTTGGGCCGGTTTGGGATTCTTTTCGAAGAGGTCACGACATAGGTGCGCGGCATCGCAATATTGTTTTTTGTAGGTCGCGCACAACTGAATCAAAAATAGGTACTCTCTTTCCGAGATACGTTTCTTCCCAGCGAGAACATCTGGGAGTTTCTTTTCCCAAGAAAGCGCGTCTGTGCAGAAGCGGATTCTCTTTTGCGTAAAACCGTAGTAAGGGTGTGCTTTCGGGAACAACGCAAGAGCTTGCGAGTACGATTTCCTGGCTTCTTCGAACCGTCCGGCATTCAACAATGCCAGACCCAATCCGGCGTGGGCGAGGGGCATTCGTGGGTTGAGTTTCAGGGCTTTCCCGAAGGCAGTAATAGCTTCATCGAGTTGCTTCTGATTTCGAAGAGCGGCCCCGAGGTTAGACCAGGCGAGTACGTATTGCGGATTAAGTTGCAGAGCCTTGCGGAAATTCTTCTCAGCTTTCGTGTATTGCTTGAAGGTGTTTAACTGCAGCACACCAAGACCGTTCCAGGCATCCGCCATGCTCGGATCAATCTTCAAGGCTTTCTTGTAGGCTTCGGCGGCTTTCTCGAACTTCTTTTGTCTCGAAAGGGCACGTCCCAAATTGTTCCAAGCTAGTGCAAATTGTGGATTGAATTGCAGAGCTTTGCGGAAACTCTCTTCGGCGAGCTTGTATTGTCGGAGCTTCTCAAATTGCAAATAAGCAAGCCCGGCCCACACTTGAGGTAAGTTTGGATTGATCTTCAAGCCCTTCTGCAAAGCAGTGGCGGCGTCCTTATATTTCCTCTGGGCCTTCAGAGCAAAGCCGAGGCGCAGGAACGCTGCGGAGAACTGCGGATCAATCTTCGCAGCTTTGTCAAAGGCCACGGCGGCCTCCGAGAACTTACGTTGAGCCATCTGGACTGTCCCGAGGTTCATCCAACCTTGTTTCGATTGGGGGTTGATTGCGACTGCTTTGGTTAGGGCATCGACGGCCTTATCCCATTTCCTCTGCATTCCATAAATCGCGCCGAGGTTGACCAATGGGTCTGCCGATTTTGGGTCTGTCTTTCTTGCTTGTTGAAGGGCGGTCATAGCTTGCGGGAATTTCCTTTGCTGCATCAAGGCTTCACCAAGGTTCTGCCATGCCGGTGTGTAGTGAGGCGCGATTTTGGCTCCTCTCCGGAATACTTCGATGGCCGGATCGAGTCTGTCCTGTTTACGAAGAGCAATACCGAGGTGGACCCAGGCGGCCGCGAATTCAGGGTAGAGCCCCACAGCGTGCCGAAAATGTTTTTCTGCTTGCTCGTATTGCCCAAGGTGATCGCATTGCAAAACCCCCAACGAATTCCACCCTTCGGCCAAGTTCGAGTCCAGTTTCAAGGCCTTACGGTAGGCGGATTCAGCCTTTTCAAGTTCCTTCTTCGCGAGATGAACATTGCCGAGAATCACCCACGTTCTTGGCGAATTCGGGTCACATTCCAACGCCTTGTTACAAGCAGCGATGGCTTCCTTGAACTGTTTTTTGTCCACGAAAACATTGCTCAAGTTGGCCCAAGCAACATGCAATTCGGGATCGATCTTCAATGCGGTTTCGTATGCCTTCGCGGCTTCTTCGAGTTTCTTCTGCGCTCGGAGCAATATCCCAAGATTGCTCCACGTTGGGGCGGATTTTGGGTCAATCTCTAAGGCTTTTTTGAGCGCGACGGCGGCCGCGTCTAATTTCTGCTGAGACAAGTAGACGTTTCCAAGGTTGTTCCAAGCCCACGCCAATTCCGGTTCGAGTTCCAACGCTTTGGTACAGGCCACAACAGCCTCGGCCAGTTTCTTTTGCTTCTCCAGAGCACCACCAAGCCCGTTCCAAACCTGTGGGTTGTTTGGTTGGAGGGCTAGCGCACGCCCGAAGTACCCTTCGCTTTCCCCGGTTTTCCGCAACTTGTAAAGAAAAGTCCCAAATCGGAACAAGAGAGCAAAGTCATCCGGGGCGACCATCACGGCTTTGCGAAACCATTTTTCCTGTTGTTGTTTGTTAGGGAACGCTTGGGCTATCAAGAACAGAGTTTGGGGCGAGAGTTCTTTGAGTTCTGATTGGTCTTCGAGATATTTCTGGGCAACTTGTTCGAACTGCTTTCGTGACCCGGCAAGGAGTGCGGTTCGTAGTTTATTACGAAGGTGGTTCGTATCGACTTCCTTGGCAAGTCGAACCAAGCGACGAAAGTCCTTATTGTTAGCGGCAGATTCGGCCCATTGATCGAGACTCGCAACGAACTGTTCTCGGATCACGGATTGTCGGATCTTTCCAATAAGGGTTTTCGTGTCTTCGTTGAGAACATCGAATCCTGCCCTCTGAAATTCCGCGAGATATTTCTGGCAAATGCGAACACGATCAAACTTGGTCTGGAACGAGTTGAAACGCTCATCCCGAATTTTGTTAAGAGCCAACACAGTCTTGCGATCTTTCTTGTCCTCTTCAACTTTCGCTTTGAGTTGCTGAAGGTCTTCGCGGAAACGCGGATCGAGTTTGCCCCCGGCTCGCCCCAATAGCGCCTCAGTGCGTTTCAACGCCGAATCGGCCATCTGAATCGTCGCCTTCCAGCCTTCCGGATTGTTTGCCATCCGGCGAACTCCGCCCTTGTTTTTCAGATCAGCGCGTAACCGATCTTGGACCCTCTTCGCTTCGTCGAGAGCTTGGCGGATGCCGCCAGCGAGCCGATTCAGTTTGCCCTGTTCTCGGATCTCTCGCGTTTTGGCTTCCGCGTCTAATCTCAAGCGGTCGAACCGATACCACACCCCGGCCCCAACGATCCCCGAAAGGAACAGCGCCCCAACCAACCCCAGAATCATCACTACTCGACGACGACCTCGTTCGGCCGCAGCTTTTGCTGTGGCCGAGGCTGCCTGGATTTCGGCCTCTCGTAATCGTGCTTGAACTTGTCTTTGGTATCGCTCGATGGCCTCGGCTACTTCCGCCCCATTGTTGAGGCGATCTTCTCGATTCGGGGCGAGGCACTTCTTCGCCAACTCGATCAACTTGAGATCAGCACCACACTCATCCAAACGCTTGAACGCGTCCCGCAAGTCTCCTTGGCCAGCCTTGAGCGCCAGAGATTCGGGGCCACCACCGCGAAATGGTGGAGCTCCCGTTAAGATCTCGCAAAGAAGTGCCCCGAGCCCAAACACGTCGGCTCGGGCATCCAAGTCACGAATTTCTCCCCTCGCTTGTTCGGGAGGCATGTAGGCGGGAGTTCCAAGAATGTTCCCCGTCCGCGACCCTACACTTGCGTTGTGACTGTTCCAAGTTTCGCCGGAACTCGAATCAGCAGTCGCCGTCTCTCCGATTTCCTCCGGGTCGGAGAGTTTCTTGGCAAGGCCCCAGTCCATGACTTGAACATCGCCGAAGGCACCCACCATGATGTTCGCGGGCTTTAAGTCTCGGTGAATAACTCCGCGATCGTGGGCATACGCCAAGGTCTGGCAGATTTGTTCAAAGACCGAAAGGAAGTGGGGCAAGTTGTCCGAAGGTGCGGATCGATTTTTCAACAGCGAACGGAATGTCTCGCCTTCGATGAGCTTCATTGCGAAAAAAGGAAGCCCGTTTGCCAACGTTCCTCGGTCGTGGACAGGCGGAATCCCTGGGTGTTGCAGTTGCGCCGTGAGTGAGGCTTCGTTGTGAAACCGCCCCACAAGATGTGGACTGCTACTTCCAGGCAGCAAGATTTTCAACGCCAAAGGACGACGAAACTTGCTCTCAAAAACTCGATAGACAGCACCCATTCCTCCCCGTGCGATTTCCGTGAGAACCTCATATCCCTTGAGCGTGAGGGGCTGGGGTGTCTCCTCGTGGCCGACATGATCTCGGACCAAAGTGGCACCTTCGAGGCGATCCTCACACTCACCTTGCGTGAGTTCGATCGTCCGTTCTCGTGTTTGGACTTGCACGAAGACGGACACCACAACTGTAGAGAACTCAGGAAAACGATCGCGGTACTCTTGCTCCGAAGGTTCATCTCCACGACGACTACGGTACTCCAATTCTACGCTCAACAGATAGCGGAGTAACGTTGGGCATTCATGGGGAGGTACACTCTCTAAATACGTTTCCAAAGAAGGAGGCTGCCCCCGGCTCCAGTCCTCTTCGAAAGCGTCACAAATTTGGTCGATACGAAAAAGGGCTTCGCCCGACAAAGACGGCTCAGTGGAATCGGGTTGAGACATGGAGAATCCTCCTGCATGAAGAGCAATTTGATTCCTCTCCATCTTACTCGCAAATGATAAGATGTTTCCCGCCCTTCCTGAAACTGTTCCTCGGAAACTGCGGAGTTTTCCGCTGCGGAAAGTCTGTTCTGGTTTGTTCCCTTCAAACTCGAGCAGCAAACTCCCCTTGAATTTCATTCGTCTCAGATTCACACGTTCCGTTCTTGGCAAAGGAGAGAAACATGTTGTCTCGATCATGTTTGTTCATTGCGATTTGGTTATTGCTTCCGGCAACAAATTTATACGCTCAAGCTGATGCCCCGAAACTTGTGCCGATTACCGCACAGCCGTTGATCTCATCGGTTGCCTTTTCTCCGGACGGAAAAACGTTGACGACTACGAGTGACCGAATCATCTTTTTCCGAGACACCACAACTCTGGAATTAAAGAAAACATTCATCAAGAACCATTCGCCCCGCACTCTCTGGGCATGGTCCGCGAAAGGAAAATATCTGGCGATTGTCTCCGCAAACAACACGATTCAGATTTGTGATGGTCTGACCCACAAAGTTTTGCACACTCTGCAAGGCACCGGTGAGGTGACGTCCTTGGCGTTCTCCGCGGATCGGAAGACATTGGCCACAGGTGGGCGATCTGGGGAGGTGAAGTTCTGGAATATCGGAACAGGAAAAAGCACGCAGATCCTGAAAACGAACGGAAAGCTCATCAGGTCCCTTCAATACGGGGCCAATGGTGTGCTGCTTGTTGGCCTATCGACTCCGCAGCGCACGTATCTGGTTTATGATTCCGTCAAGCACATTAAACTTCGTACTCTTACGTTCCCTCCAGACAGTCGACCAACAGTTGGTCTGTCGCCGGACGGGAAGACAATTGCAACGGCACACCAAAACCAGGTCGTTTTCCAGGATTCCAAAACGGGCAAAGCCCTCGATCCTCTGACGAAGCCGCCTGCAAACCAGAAACGCCGCCCCAATCGATTCACTCAAGGGAGCGTTAGTGCTCTGCATTACTCACCAGACGGGACAAAACTCGCTGTTGTTACGTCGAGACCGACCCGACGACTATCCGGCAGCATTGTCGTCTGGGATTTGAAAACACGGAAAGCTGGCGCCAGGGTGAGTTGGCGGGATCATGTTCACTCAGTTACTTTTTCGCCAGATGGCAACAAGATCGCTTACGTCAGCGGTCGGTCCGCTTACCTTTGGGATCTCAAGACAAAAAAAGTCCACTCGCTGGCCGAATCGAAAAGAGTCGCTTCTTCGATCGCAATCACCTCGGATGGGCAAACGTTAGTCACGGCGCGTGATGACGGTGCACGAGTTTGGGACCTGAAATCGGGCAAACTGATGCAGACACTCTCCGGGTTAAGTCGGTTTGCCAAGATCTCACCCGACGGCAAGCTGGTCGCAATCGTCGGCGATGGTCAGCATGTCTGGGGCGTGACAAAGAAGCAAATGGTTTGGAACCATAAACCGAAGACGAAACGGACCTATTACCGGATTGCTGCGTTTTCTCCGGATAGCAAAGTGCTCGCTGCCATCACGACGGGTGGGGTGATGACGGTCCGCAAGGCGTCCTCTGGCGAAGTGGTGAAGTCGAAATTGGGTGTTGGTATCGCATCGCAGGGGATGGCCTTTTCCCCGGACGGGAAGTTCTTGGTAACGGGTGGTGGGATGGGTCAAAGGAGTACGGTTCAAGTTTGGGATACCCAGACGTGGAAGATGGTGCGTCAATGGGACCCTCATCGAGGTTATCGTCTCGCCATTGGATTCTCTCCCGACGGCAAGATCATGGCGACAGGCGGGGAGTTTGACGGGATAGTCAAATTGTGGGAGACCTCGACTTGGAAGCTGTTGAGATCGTTGAAGGTGAAATCATCGTTCGCCCGTGATGTGGCGTTTTCTCCCGATGGCAAACTGCTTGCGGTCCTTTCTTGGTACACCCGATCCGAACTCTCGTTGTGGGAGATCGTGACGGGTAAGCAGGTCCGCATTGTGGATGCCTCCAACCGACACCAACACATGATCAAAGCGATTACGTGGTCGCCTGCCACCGGCCAGGTCATCTCTGCCGAAGATCGCGGACAGATTCGTTGTTGGGATCTCAAATCGACTCATCCTGTCGTGACGATCCAAATACTTCCTGGAAGAAAACTGGATGGACCTTCGTCTCGATGGGTGGCCTTCACTCCCGAGGGGCAGTGCTCTTTCCCACCAAATGCGAAGCCGTTTTTGTATTGGGAAGTCGGAAAAAAGAGATTTCCGATGGAGCGGTACGAGAGAACACTTCACCAACCCAAAACGATTGCGAGACTGCTAAGCAAGGGAAAGCGTGAACACGCTCAAGGGGGCAAATAGCCACGGCCAACTGGGTATCCCAGATCGTCAGGCCGTTGCCGGTCGGTTTCTCGCCGCCGAACGCAAGGGTCGCAAAAACAAACTTTGCCTTCGGCGGCAGTAAAATCATTCCCCAACGCTTTCAGGAAACGCACGAGGGTTGCTTCATTGCGGCTCGCGAGCGCGGGGAAGTTTGATGTTGTGAGTTTGTTTGCCGACG
>CAYYUU010000320.1:0-7683 GCA_964474955.1 uncultured Alcaligenaceae bacterium
CACGGCCGCGATGAACACCGCAAAGAGCATGAACGACGAGTAGTGAATTCGTTCCGCCACACACCCCGAAACGATCGTCGCCGCCGTCGCCGCAAACGCCAGCTGGAAAAAGAACTTCGCCGCCAGGGGAATCTTCGCCCAGGCGATCGCTCCGTAAGTTCCCCAATAATATTCCTTCGGGTGATAGACCTTCTTGAACTCACCCGTTTCCGGCATCGTGAGTTTCACCTCGAAGTCGTTCTCGCCGGAGGAAACCGCTTCTTCCGCCTTGCGGACGTGTTCGTTGATCTTCTCTTCGAGTTGCTTCCCCTTTTCCGAAGCCCACGCTACCTTCTTGCCCGTCTCGTCGGACTTTTTCGATACGTCTTTCTTGATTGTGTCGGCCAACATGTCCGCCCGCGGACTCGTATCCTTCCCCGAGAGAAACCAACCTTGATGACCGACATAGGCATTTCCCGCTCCGAACATCAACGTCCACCCGACGGCCCAAAACGCTAGCGACGAAATCGCAAATACGATGAAATTTTTCCCCAAAATGTTCGTCGCGTTCTTGGCCCGACAAAATCCCGCCTCGACACAACCGAACCCCGTATTCATGAAGAAAACCAAAAAGGCCGCCACGAGCACCCACAGAGTATCTGCGATCACCTGCGGCGATTCCAAAGGATCACCTGCGGCGGACGCCGTCGGAGCCAGGACTCCCAAAACCACAAGCGGGACAATCAGCAAACTGAGTATGCGCGCACAGCGGACGAGCTTCACTGGTTACGTCTCCATGAAAGCGTTGAGATTACCGCAGGACCATCGTGGTCGGGGTGGGCGTGCCGGACTTCCGCCTACTGGATTTCTCCACGCAGTCACCGGATTGAAAAGTGTCAAGGATGGGCACAATTCCTGGCATGGTTGCGATATTAACACACGTTCCATGCCAAACTACTTCGGTTGATGCAAGTCTATTGACTCCAATAGCTAACGGAAAGAAAACTGCGAAAAAAAGATAGCGAAACTGATTTCCGACGCCTATAAAACAAGCACGGTGCTTAATTGTTGGGCAAAAAAGTCGAGTCCGAAAACTGGTTGTCCAAAGCCAGAGTCATTCCACCCGGCAAAAAACCGCCTTCAGGTACCGGCTCTCCTTGACGTGGGCGTAGAACGGATGGTCCGGACTTGCTCCGGTCACTTGAAAAATCTGCGCTGACCGACCCGCTTGCCACGCCGCACGCTTCAACATTTCCACGAAATCTTCTTCGCTCACAAGACCCGTACACGAACACGTCAAGAAGATTCCGCCCGGTGCCACGGCCTGAAACGCCAACCGATTCATGTCCGTATATCGGCGCAAGGCATTCTGGACGCCATCGCGGTCACGAGTTTGTTTGGACGGATCGAGCACAACCACATCGAACTGTTGCCCATTCGGCAAGACGTCGCGAAGCCACGTAAACAAATCGGCCTGGACAAACCGAATCTTCGCCTGATTCAAGTTCGCGTTGTGCTTGGCCAGAGCAATCACTTCTTCGTCGAGGTCGAGCCCCACAACTTCTTCGGCTTCCCCCAGCGCTTTCGCATAAACCGCAAATCCACCCGTATTGCAGCAGATGTCGAGCACCCGCTTGCCCTGGCAAAATTCGCTCAAGAACTTTCGGTTGTCTCGCTGGTCGACAAAAAAGCCCGTTTTATGCTTGCTCCCCGGTGCGACACGGAACCGGAGCCCATGCTCATGAATAACTGAAGGCTCAGGCGGTTCCGGTGGATGACAGTCGAATGACTCTTGTTTTTGGATGTGGTCCTCTGCGAACCAATAAAACTGCGACTCCGGATAGTGCGATTCGAGTATCTCTTGGATTTCTGAACGAAACCGAAACATTCCCGCCGCAAAGTACTCGATGACGACCGTCGACCCGAAACGGTCCACGATGAGACCGCTCAAGTTGTCGCCTTCGGAATGCACGACGCGATACGCATCGGCAACGTCTTCGATCCGGAGTTGGTCGCGCCTCAGTGTCACCGCACTGTCAATCCGTCGTCGAAAAAACTCCACGTCAATCTCCTCGTCCGGATTCGACGTGAGCACCCGCAACGCAATCCGCGAATGTCCGTTGTAGAATCCCCGCCCGGTCCAATTGCCTTCCTTATCGACAATGTCCACGACGGTTCCCGGGCGGAGCTTGTTCTTGGGCTTCTCCACCATCTTTTGAAAAATCCATGGATGCGACGACCTCCGCACGATCTTCAAGCGAACAGTCGGCAACTTCGTTTCTACGTTGGTCTCGGGCATTGGCACAATCCGGTCAAAAGGCGTTAGTTCGGGTCTGGTCGCTTTTCGCTTGGTTGTCGAGTCTGGAACGCAACGGGTCAAATCCGACTCTTCCGGCTCCACCTCTCGAAAACCGACAAGACCGTATTGTACCACTTCTTCCACCCCACTTTTCCCTCCGTCGTCCAGGAATTGCGAAGGTCACACATCTTCGCACAGGATTTCCAAAAACAGCCTCGAAACGACCAAACTTTTTCGCTAGGTTTCTCGTCGGAATGATGAACTCGGATGCATTCAACCAATGAATTTTAGTTTTTAGGTGGTACATGCTTGTGATGCGCCTTCGTGGCACCTGGCTGGCCCTCTCGACCTGCCTCACAATCCTCGCCCATGGCCTCTCGCCCGCCTCCGCGTTTGCCGACATCGCCGCTCCCGACCCCATTCCGATGCGTGTAGCTCGCGCGGATCTCGTCTTCGTCGGGGAAGTTGTTGGGGTTCTCGACCAAGACATTCATGTTTTGGCCCACCCGCAGGCAAAGGCCAAAACTCCTAACCGGATCGTCATGATCCGCGTCCTCGAAGGATTCGTCGGCACCAAAAAGAAAGGCCAACTCGTCAAAGCTGGCTATCCTGTCCCAAAACAGGCACAACAGGGTCGTCCGGTCGTGAGTTCTCGTCACGGGTCCCCTCTGGCTCGTCTCAAAATCGGCCAGAAAGCCGTTCTCTTCCTGAAGAAGCACCCGAGCGGAAAATTCGCCGCCGCGAGCGGGTTTTACGCCGTCGCCCCGACCCCACAACCCGGCGGAAAATACTACAAACAGCAACTCAAAGCATACAGTAAACAACTCGCCGAGATTCGCTCGACCGCCAACGTTCTCGCAAACCCGGCCAAAGCCCTGCAGTCCAAAGATCCCGAAGTCCGCCTCCTTGCCGTCGCAACGTACATTGCGACATATCGCACTTATCCAACTACCCGGCCCGTCCGGATGGAACCAATTGACCCGAAGACGAGCCAACTCATCCTGACGGCATTGGCCAAAGCAGACTGGAAAAAACCGCAGGTTTATACCACACTCCACCCTTTGAACCTCTTCCTGCGACTTGGAATCTCCCCGAAAGACGGGCTCGTCTTTCCACCGCGTCGAACGACGCAACAGCAAATGCGCGAAATCGTTCAGCGCTGGCTTCGCGAAAATGCCACGAAGTACCGCATCAAGCGGTACGCTGGGGGACCCAAAAAGTAGTCCTGAGATACATCATCCAACAGACACGCAGGAATCCCGTCTCCTGCACTCCCTGTCGGCGAGATGGTTTCGCAAGAAACCACTCACAACCCGCCTGAAGGATTTGGCGGGTCGGAAATCGAAAACTTTACAGTTGCCGTCTTTCGCGTGCGAATTGAATCGCGGCGAATTCGGAGCAATCGTTCCTGGGAATTTTGAAACTCGGAGTATTTCTACATGCGTCAAATGAGTACTTTCGCGCTGCTCGCCGTGAGCGGCTTGTGCCTCTTGGGAAGCTCAAGCCCCGCTCGCGCTCTCGTCATCGCTCCTGGCCTTTCCGGACCTCAGCGAGTCAAGGCTGCCGAATTGATCGTCGTCGGTTCGGTCGTCGGTTTGGAAGATCGCGATATTGCGGTCAAGCAAGGCAAAACCACCGTCAACTATCGTATTGCTGTCGTCCAGGTCAGCGACACCCTCAAAGGTAAATCGAAAAACATGATTCGCGTTGGCTTCTACAGCCCTAACCAACCGAATCAACCCGGCCGTCCTCCGGTCGGTCGTCCGGTCATCCGTCCCTTCCCCCGTCCCGGGCGAGGCAGCACGCAACTGAAAGTCGGCATGGACGGTTTGTTGTTCCTGCAAAAGAACAAAGCCGCTAAATTCTACACCCTCCCGCAAGGCCAAACGTTCGTCCCGAAGAACTACGACAACCGAGGCCAACTCACTCCCAACAAGCAATTTGCCAGCGAAGTCAGCACAACCAGGAGCTTGATTCGCGTTCTCGACAACCCCATCAAGAGCCTCCAAGCCAAGAAACTCGACGACCGATTGGTCGCTGCCTCGTTGATCCTGCAAAGCTACAACAATGTCCCAATGCAACGAGCCCTCCAAGACAAGCTCATCCCCACCAAGGAAGCTCGTTTGATCCTCAAAACTCTGGCCGAAGCCGATTGGGACCAACAAAATACCCGCCAAAACTATATGACCAACCCGTCGAACATCATCAACCAGTTCGGCATCATGAATTCGCCGTTCCCGGCTGTCGAGATTCCGCAACGAGACCGCAACGTACCTTACCAACAGTGGCTCGCCAAGCGAAACAAGATCCTTAAAGATTGGGCTGCTACCAATTGGAAGACCTACGACGAGAGCAAACTCCCCATCGTCAAGACTGTCAAGGACGTGACCGCTGACCCGATCAAGGCTCTCAAATCCAAGAGCCAAAAAGAACGACAATTCGCCGCGGCCCTGTTGATCCAAAAGTATCGCACTTATACTGGTTCGCAGGAACAAGTTGCCATTCCCGCCGAAGAAAGCAAACTCATCATGAAGGCCATCGCCAACGCCGATTGGGACCAAAACAAGTACCGATCGAACTACATGATGAACCCCTTCAGCCTCGTCAGCCGAATCGGCGTCCGGATGTACGGGAATAACGCCGACATCAAAATCCCGAATCGCAAACGCGGCGAAGATTATCGCAAATGGCAAGCTCAGCGAAATGCCATCATCAAGAAGTGGGTCCAAGACAACGCCAACACCTACCAAATCAAGAAGTACAAAAAAGGTAACGGCGTCAACCAGAACGTTCGGCCTGGCTTCCCACGACCCGTCCCACTTCCTGCTCCGGTACCTGGTGGCCCAGTCCAAATTCTTCCGGTCCGACCTGGCCGACCCGTTCGTCCGATTCAAATTCAACCCGCTCGGCCCGTTCGCCCTGCTCGCCCTGTTCCTGGCCAAGTTGGTGGCCCGGTCCAAGTCCGAACCTTGCCCGCGCGAATCGATCGCAAAGACGACTAAATTCTTGCGTTCTGATCGAGACTGGTTCTTCCGAACCCCAAAGCGAATTCGCCTTGGGGTTTCTTCATGCGCTGAGTCAAATCGGAGAGTTGCTTTTCGCGGAGCGAAAAGTTTTTGTCTTCGGAATACTGTCGATGTGGGCGACGAATCGGGAACAAAGGCCTTTCGCTTCGCGAAGGCAGTTTTCTTTTTTGACTTTTCGCGGCGCGGAAAGCAACTCTCCAAATGCGAATCTTCTGGATTCGACCACCCGAGCGAAAGACTGCTCTGTTAGTTCATGATTCGCGAAAGTCCCTGTCGATTTGGTGGCTTGCTCGAAGATCGGGAACTATGCGCGTTGGATGCCGATCCGTAAAATAGGAGATAAGGAATCCACCGTCGAGAATCGAACGTGCCGTGAGAGAAGATCGAGGATATTCGCAAACCATGACGAACGAAATTGCGCTTCTGCCTACCATTCGTGAAGCCCCTCACGACACATCTCGGCGTTTGATTTACGCCGACTGGCTCGAAGAGAACAACAAGGCCGACGAAGCTGGTCTTGTTCGGTTGCACGTTCGGATGGCCGAAGTTGCCGAAACAACTCCGGCTCTGGAAGAGTTCTTTCCGGAAGAGATGGAAGCTCGCGGACGGTGTGAGAATCTCTGGTTGAGCGAATATGAAAACGCTTTGGGAGATGGCATCGTCGCTGTGTCCGTTGCGAGGAGTTGGTGGCGGATTCGGAAATGTTGGAATGACAATATTCCAGGGTTGACTGAGCGACTGAACCACGGTGTGCCCTTGGAAATCATCGCGGAATTTGAAGAACAACTCAGACAGTCTCTGCCACCGGCTGTGGTTTCCTCATTGCGCATCCACAACGGCGGAAAAGAAGACAATATGTTATTCTTCCTTGCGGCCGACTTTATCCCGCTCCAGCAAACGATTTCAGAGTGGCGATTCTGGCTTGGATTCCGAGAAGGGATGGAAGACCTCGATGAGGATTGCACGTCGTTCCCCGAACAAGCGATCCAACTACGATATGCTTGCGAAGGTTGGATTCCTCTCATCGATGATGAGGCGAGTAACTATATCGGCGTCGATTTAGCTCCTGGACTAAAAGGCCGCTTCGGTCAAGTTATTTTGTTCGGACGAGACGAAAGACAGAAATGCGTCTTGGCATCTACCTGGGGTTCATTTCTGCATATCTTTGCAGGAATCTTGGAGGCGGTTAACCTGAAGCAAGTGAAGATTGTGAAGCGAGACGAGCTGTTTGGAGAACATTCCGATCTGGAAGGCTATGATACCTCGCTCTTTGCTCCCCCCGACTGCACTTTTACTCACCCTTATTCCGTCCTACGTTTCATGGCCGAACGCGGAATGCTCTACGACATAGATTCATAATTGAGAAACACATAGAAATGATAAACATCACAATAAACGACACCACAAAAGAACTCGAACGACCGGTTACACTTGTCGAACTTTTTTCACAGTTCAACCTTGAGATCAAGAAGGGTAGCGCCGTCGAAGTCAATCGCGAACTCGTCCCCAGAGCCCAACACCCCGAATATCAAGTCAAAGACGGCGACCGCATTGAAATTGTGGGTTTCGTCGGAGGTGGAGAAGACCAAACGAGTGTGCCCGAAGACAAACCGCTTGTCGTCGGTTCGTTCACGTTTCGGAGTCGATTGTTCACGGGCACCGGAAAATACTCCAGCTACGAACTCATGCGCGAGTGCATGGAGGCGAGCGGTTGCGAAGTGACGACCGTGGCCGTACGACGCGAGCGATTGATCGACAAAGAAAACCGGAATATCCTCGATTATCTGGACCTCAAAAAGTTGACGATCTTGCCGAACACGGCGGGATGTTTCAGCGCCGAGGATGCCATTCGACACGCACGGCTCGCACGGGAGATGTTGTCCGATCTTGAAAACCCTGGTGCCGAATGGGTCAAGCTTGAGTGCCTCGGCGATAAGAAAACACTTCTGCCTGATCCGGTCGATACGCTCAAGGCCACCGAACAACTTGTGAAGGAGGGCTTCCAAGTTTTGGTCTACACGAGCGACGATCCGATCATGGCCAAGCGACTCAAGGAAGCCGGGGCCGCAAGCGTCATGCCCGCCGGCAGTCCTATCGGTAGCGGACAAGGAATTCTAAATCCGAATAACCTTCGCATCATCCTTGAGTATTTGAAGGACGGTGATCCGGATTATCCCGTCATCGTCGATGCCGGAGTCGGAACTGCGAGTGACGTTTCGGTCGCCATGGAACTCGGGTGCGACGGCGTTTTGCTGATCACAGGCATCGCGAGTGCTGCGGTTCCGTTGCGGATGGCTTGGGCCATGCGGTATGCGTGTGATGCAGTACGGCTCGCGTATTTGGCGGGGCGATTTCCGATGAAATTTTATGCGACCGCGT
>CAYYUU010000321.1:0-7674 GCA_964474955.1 uncultured Alcaligenaceae bacterium
GTTCGGATGACGGGCTTGGTTGAACGTCGGGGAACGGGAAATTTATTTTCGTCCGTTTCTTGTTTGGGAGCCTAGCAGGTCATCGGATAAACAAGTGTCGCATTTTTGGTGGCACGTCCCCGAGCGCCAGCGAGGGGCGGGGAACTCAACAAAGCCCCCGCCCCTCGCTCGCGCTCGGGGACGTGCCACCGGACAACATTTTTCGCGATTATGACACGTAGTTATCCATCCGCCACAGTGGCTTTCAAAACAAGCCCAAACAAACTGGACAACTCCGCGGGCTTCGATTCCTCTTGGCCTTCCGGAAAGGAAATGCTATACGCGGCAATCCCAAAAGCCGGAGGTCGATCGTGAGACAAGTCATATTCGTGACCGCATTGCTCCTGGCGGGGTGCAGCACGGCTCCGCTCGCGGACTTGTTGGACTGGATGTCTCCAGGGCAGTTGCCGCGAGATCGTTCGGGGCCGTATGGCGGCGTTTGTCGTCCGCAAGGAGAGTTGCCAGGTGCCATCGGCCCGCCAGGAAGTGTTGGACCTCCTGGAGTTACTCCTCCACCGAGCGTGACCCCTGGGGCAGTTCCTTTTCCGACCGGAACGCCGGAGCAGCCACCAACTCCCGGAGGTACGATTCCACCACCACCGGGCAATCCGTTGCCTAGTGGGCCGACAAATCCGCCGACTCCGACAATTCCGGGACCGGATTCGCCGGGGACGGATCCGACGCCAGGAAGGAGCGCTGGTCCGTTGCCTCCGCCGCCTGCACCGCCGAACGATCCGCAGAGGTTTTAAGAGCGGAAGTGCGAGCGAAGGATCTTTTGTCCTTCGCGTTTGTTACAAGCCTGAAGCGCGAGCGTAGGACATAGAAAGATCTTTCGCTCGCGCTTCAGGCTTGTCGAAAGCAAACTTCAAAGACCACAGGCGCACTTATCCTCACCACCTTCCCACCTGCTCACCTCGCCGCCAATCCCGCCATTCCGCTATACTGACCTCATAGACATTCAACAACATAGATCACTTTTCAGGAAGAATTCATTATGACGCAAGGCGATTCGAATTCGAGCGCCGCCGGAGTGGCGTGGGACTTAAACGACCTGTATTCGAACGTGACCGATTCCAAAATCGACACAGACCTCAAGTCGGCGATGGAAAAAGCCCAGGCGTTCGAGAAGAAATACCGCGGCAAGATCGCGACCGAAGGCGGGCCAGATGCCGATACGCTGTTGGCATCGGTCCAGGAATACGAGCAGCTGTTGGAATTGATGGCCAAGCCCGCCATTTATGCCATGCTCGTCCACGCAGCCAAGACAGATGTGGAAGAACATGGTGCGTTGGTCGCCAAGACCCAGGAGCAATACACCGCCGTCAACCAACACTTGATCTTCTTCGAGTTGGAATGGCTGGAAGTCGAAGATGTCGCAGCCGAGAAACTCGTCAACGATCCGAAGCTCGCGAAGTACAAGCACTATCTCAAGAACGCGCGAGTTTACAAGCCACACACGTTGAGCGAACCGGAAGAGAAGATTCTTGATAAGAAGGCCATCACGGGTCGCTCAGCGTTCGTTCGGTTGTTCGACGAAACCGTCTCGTCGATGCAGTTTCCCTACGAGGAGAACGGCGAGACACAGATGTTGAGCCAGCAGGCGATTCTCGCGAAGCTCTACGAGCCTGATCGTTCGGTTCGTCAGCGAGCTGCCGAAGGCACGACAAAGGGCCTCCAGGAAAAGGCCCGGTTGATGACCTTCATCATGAATAACCTGGTGCAAGATCACAAAATTACGTGCGACATTCGCCAATATGATAATCCGATGCAACCGCGGCACCTCGCCAACGAAATCAAAGGCGAGGTTGTCGATGCGTTGATGACTGCTTCTGAGCGTTACCACTCCACGGTCCAGAGATATTACAAGCTCAAAGGTAAGCTCCTCGGTATCGATCAACTCTATGACTACGACCGATACGCTCCTATTTTCGAAGATTTGCCCAAGTGTGATTGGAAGACCGGGCGGCAAATTGTCGAAGAGAGCTATTCGGCGTTCAGTCCCAAAGCCGGAAACATCGTGCGCGAGTTCTTCGACAAGAAGTGGATCGATGCGGAACTACGTGACGGCAAACGTGGTGGTGCCTTCAGCCACGGATGTATTCCGAGTGCGCATCCCTATATTCTCGTCAACTATACGGACAAACTCCGCGACGTGATGACGGTGGCCCACGAACTTGGCCACGGGATTCATCAATATCTGTCGCGTCCGGTGGGATATCTCCAGGCGCACACGCCGCTAACAACTGCCGAAACTGCGAGTGTGTTTGGGGAGATGTTGACGTTTGCTCGTCTTCAGGAGGTCTACTCCGAACCGAAGACTCGGTTGGCCATGTTGTGCAGCAAGATCGAAGATGGTTTCGCGACGGTCTTTCGTCAGATCGTTCTGACTCGCTTCGAACAATCCGTCCACAAGGCTCGTGTCGAACAGGGTGAACTCAAGACTTCACAAATCAACGAATTGTGGATGAAGGCGAATCAACCCATGCACGGCGACGTGGTGATCATGTCGGAAGGCTATGCGTGGTGGTGGGAATATATCGGGCACTTTATTCATGTTCCGTTCTATTGTTATGCCTATTCGTTCGGCGAGTTGCTAGTTCTCGCTTTATATCAGAAATATAAGCAGGAAGGGGAATCGTTTGTTCCGAAGTATCTGGAATTACTCTCGTCGGGTGGGTCAGATGCTCCGCATGTGCTGTTGAGTAAACTCGGTGTGGATGTGAACGATCCGGAGTTCTGGGAGTTGGGGCTGAAGTTGCTCGATGATATGGTGAGCGAAGCCGAGAAATTGGCGGCGGAGATGTAATTTGGTTTGGAGCCACGGAGTGACGAAAGATCTTAGCCGTGGCCGTGAGGCCGCGGGGAGTAACTTCGTGGCTCCGAACCAGTCATAACACACTGTCGAAGGAAACCTTCCATGTCCGATTTCCAACGCCTTCTCGATGCAATTCCCGACGATTCCAACGTGGCGTTCATCCTGGCTGACTATCTGGAAGAACGTGACGACCCCAGATGCGAGTTGCTTCGGTTGTCGTATACTCTCAAAGATCTTCCAGACATCACGCCCGACCGACTAGCCATGGAACAACGATTGCGTGAATTGATCTTGGTCGAGAAGGTCGAGCCGGTCGTTCCGAAGGTCACGAACGCAATCGGAATGGAGTTCGCTTGGGTTCCACCGGGGACGTTCTGGATGGGCAGTCCGGAGAGCGAAGAAGGTCGAGAAGACAACGAAACGCAACAGCTTGTGACTCTGACGAAGGGATTGTACGTTGGCACGACGCCAGTGACGCAACGGCACTGGCAAAGCGTCATGGGCAACAACCCGAGTTATTTCTCCGGAGACGACAGCCTGCCGGTCGAGTCCGTGTCGTGGGACGATTGCCAGGAGTTCGTGGAGGCCCTCAATGCCAGTGAGCAAGCCCGCCTGAAGTTTTCTGCCGACAGAGCCGGGAAGTTCGGTTTGTTGACCGAGGCCCAGTGGGAATACAGTTGCCGATCAGGCACGACGACGGCGTTCTGGTTTGGGGAAACGATATCGACGGCCCAGGCGAATTACGACGGTGGAGAAGTATACGGGAAGGGAAAGGAGGGTGAGTATCGCGAGCAAACGACTCGTGTCGGTAGTTTTCCGCCGAATGCTTGGAGTCTTTATGACATGCACGGCAATGTCTGGGAATGGTGCCAGGATATGTACGGGCCCTACTCTACTGCGGGTATTAGAGACCCTCAAATTGCGCAAAAAAGGAGTAGTCGTGTCCTGCGTGGCGGCTCCTGGTTCAATAATCCTGCGATCTGTCGCTCGGCGTTCCGGAACAGGTACTTTCCCGATTACCGCAACAACCGCAGCGGCTGCCGGGTCGCTTTCTGCCTGGACTAATTTACACTGTATTCTTTACCTTTTTACTCTTTTTTCTTTGTCTTTTACCGGTTTTTCCCTACCCCGCAGAGCGTAGCGAGGCGCGCGGTGGTATTTTCATCTCTTGTTTTCTTGAAATCAATTTCTCAATTGAGTATACCACACGGCAACCGGATTGCAAACATAATCACCTGCAACATAAGGGTTTGTGGAAAAAGCAAGGTTCGGATGTAGTGGTCGTCCGGCTTTCCTGGAAGGACCAGTCTGGGCCGGACATGGGGCAACAAAGGCATCCCCCTTCATCCTCCGTGCTTCTCCCCCTTGAGAGGAAAAGTATTTTTCAAAACAAGTGTCAAACCTATCCATCTCGCGAATCACGGAAACAACTCTTTCAACTGCTTCTCGTCGACTTCGGACGGAGCCCCCGTCATCAAATCACGCGCCCGAGCGTTCTTCGGAAACGCAATCGTGTCTCGAATGTTCGTGGTCCGCGCGAGCATCATCACCCAGCGGTCGAGACCCAGAGCAATCCCACCGTGGGGCGGGGCTCCGTAGCTCAACGCGTCGAGCAAGAACCCGAATTTCCCTTTCGCCGTTGCCGTATCGATCCCCAAGACGTTGAAGATGCGTTGTTGCATCTCGGGGTTGTGGATACGAATGCTCCCTCCGGCACATTCGTCGCCGTTGATGGCCAAGTCGTATGCCTTCGCCCGGACGGAACCCGGATCACTCTCGAGTTTGTCGATGTCTTCGTCCATCGGGGCCGTAAAGGGGTGGTGGTTGGAGAACCATCGTTCCTCTTCCTCGTCCCAGAAGAACAGAGGGAAGTCGACGATCCAGGCCATCTTGTAGACCGGAGCGTCGGGGTCGTAGAGACCCAGTTGCAGAGCCAGGTGAGTTCGCAAGGCCCCGAGTGCTTGGCAAACGATGGCTTCCTTGTCGGCCACGAACAACAACAAGTCGCCCGGCTCGGCGGCCATCTTCGCACGAAGTTCTTGTTGCAGATCCTCTGAAAAGAACTTGGCAATCGGAGCGTTGATGGTGTCGCCTTCGACCTTCATCCAGGCGAGGCCCTTGGCGTTGTGTCCGCTCGCGTACGTCTCAAGTTCCTTGAGTTGCTTTCGCGAATACTTCTCGGCAGCACCCTTCACGGTCAACCCGCGGACCTTGCCGCCATCGGCAATGGTGCTCTTGAAGACTCCGAAATCGCACTTCTGAGCGACTTCGGCGATGTCGATGATTTCCATTTCGAATCGAAGGTCGGGCTTGTCGCTCCCATACCTCAACATCGCTTCTTCGTAAGGCATACGTTGGATGGGTGTTTCGATTTCGACGCCGATGCAACGCTGGAAAACAGCTTTCGTGAGTCCTTCGAGGGTTTCGAGCACGTCGTCCATCTCGACGAATGACATTTCGATGTCGAGCTGCGTAAACTCGGGCTGTCGGTTGGCCCGCAAGTCTTCGTCGCGGAGGCACCGTGCAATCTGGAAGTATTTGTCATATCCCGCGATCATCAACAGCTGCTTGTAGAGTTGTGGCGACTGCGGAAGTGCGTACCACTGGCCCGGGAACAGACGGCTCGGGACGAGATAGTCTCGGGCACCTTCGGGCGTGCTTCGCCCAAGCAGCGGCGTTTCGATTTCGAGGAATCCGAGTTCGTCGAGGTAGTCCCGCATGGTCTTACAGATGCGGTGCCGCAGTGCTAGGATGTTCTGGAGCGAAGGCCGACGCAAGTCAAGATAGCGATATTGCAGACGCAGATCTTCGTTTGCGAGATCTTCGCCGCCGCCCTTTTCGTTGACTTCGAAAGGCAACACCGGGCACTTGTTGAGGATCGTCAACTCTTCGACTTTGACTTCGATTTGGCCGGTCGGAAGATTCGCGTTTTCTTTTCCTTCGAGACGCCGCGAGACCTTTCCCTTGACGGAGATGACCACTTCGTAATTGAGTTCTTGCCCAGCTTTGAAAAGATCTTGGCCGCGATCCGGTTCGAAAACTACTTGAGTCAAGCCGTAGCGGTCTCGTAAATCGACGAAGACGAACACGCCGTGGTCACGGTGAGTGTGGACCCACCCATTTAACACAACCTCTTGCCCGATGTGTTCTTCGCGGAGTTCTCCACAGTTATGCGTCCGCTGCCAACTTGACCTGGTGGACATGATTTTCGTTGTCTCCTGAAATACGTTTTCGTGCTTGTGCAACTCTGGTACACGAGAGTTGCTTCTGCAAGAAAAGATGGACACGTCGGCTCGGACGTTCACTCTTTTTTTGTGTTTGTTTGTTCCGCCACTGGTCCGTGTCGTGCCGACACGTTCCAGGGCGGAACATCCGGGGAAGATTATACGGAACCAAGGACAGGAGTCATGAGGTGGGGCATCTCGGGTGTCGTCCGAGGAATTTGAGTGGTAAGTTGTGGTTTGTAACGAGTCAAACACGAGGCCTAACTTCGCATCCGATGTCACAAGTCGCCGAGGAGAGTTCCGTTGGACGACATGCCTTATTTGATCCGAGCCGATTGGCTCGACGAACGCGGACACGAAGACGAAGCTCATAAACTTCGCACGTTGGGACCTGTCTTCGTCAAAGAGTGGAAGGAAGGCGTGCCGTCGTTCGTCGAGTCGGTCGAGTTCCAAGGGCACACAGGAAGTTATGTGTACTGCGTGGCTTTTCACCCGGATGGCAAGACAATGGCTTCGGGCAGTTATGGCAAGGCGAAACTCATTCTTTGGGACACAAAAAGCGGAGAGGTGGTTGTCTCTCGCTCGGGCCATGCCGGAAGGGTGTCCTCAGTCGATTTCAGTTCCGATGGAAACGAGATGGCCTCGGCAGGGGAAGACGGAAAGATCAAAATCCGTTCGTCCACGACAGGTAAGGTCCACACGACCCTTGACCAAAAGGATGGGATGGTGCGCGGGATGCGGTTCAGTCCGGATGGCCAGCTTCTTGCTTCGTGTAGTTCCAAACTTTTGAAGTTGTGGGATCTGGAGACACGAAAACCGAAGCCCCCTTTGGTTGCGCACAAGTCCGGAGTCATGTCCATTGATTTCAGTCCTAATGGTGATCTGCTAGCTTCTGCGGGCTTCGACCGTGACGTGATGCTCTGGGATACGAAGACCCAACAAGTGAAACTTCAACTGGAAGGGCACGAAAAATTTGTGACTTCCGTGAGTTTCAGTCCAGATGGAACAATGCTGGCCTCGGCGAGCTTTGATGGCACCGTCAGGCTCTGGGACATCGAAACAGGCAAAGAAAAAGCGCCGCACGGAGAGGATGTTATCGAAGTAAATTGTGTGAGATTCAGTCACGATGGCAGGCTGTTGGCTTTCGCAGATAAGACCGGCACGATCACCCTGCGAGACACACAACGCGGAAGCGAACTGGCGTCCTTGCGCTGGCATGGAATGCACGTGGGTCGAGTCGCCTTCAGTCCGGATGGAAGCGTCCTCGCTGCGGTCGGCTATACCTCGCACGTCAAACTCTGGGATTTGGAGGCGGTGTTGCAGAAGGCGGATGCAAGGGACTAAACGAGTAGTGTTGCGAAATGCGAGCCCGGAGCATTCAGAGTCAGTCCTTTGAGAGAACGCCTTTGTGATGGTGTTTCAGATGAGAGGCGGGAACTGCGTACGCAATAAGCGCAAAATACCTCGCCCTGATTTTTGCGCTTTTTGCGTACACGTTTTGACACTTCTGGGAACATTTCCGAAAGGTCGTTTTTCGAGCCGGAGGTCCAAAACACGTACACAAAAATCACAAAAATCAGGGCGAGGTATTTTTGT
>CAYYUU010000322.1:0-7650 GCA_964474955.1 uncultured Alcaligenaceae bacterium
CTAGACTTATATGGCGGCATCAATTTTCATTGTTTATTTTTCCTAAATTTTTTGTTCTAAAGGAAATATTCCGGAAAAGAATAGCCTTTGGTTTCAACAAAAAACAGAATTGTCTATCCTAATGGATGCAACCTCTCTAAGTCTTCTCGCACGAGCATCTCGGACCGGAGATGCGGAATCCTGGAAGCGTCTGGTGGACCTTTACACACCATTAATCAAAATTTGGTTGCGTGCCTACGAGGTACAGGAGGCGGACGTTGACGATCTTGTGCAAGAAGTGTTGACAGTGGTTGCCCAGGAATTGCCTAAATTTGACCACAATCAACGAACCGGAGCATTCCGGAAATGGATGCGAAAAATCCTGGTCCATCGCTTGCAAAATTTTTGGAGAAGTCAGGACTACCGCCCGTTGGTACCGGGCGGCACCAGTATGCTGGAACGCCTTAATCAGCTAGAAGATGATACGGACCCCATCAGTCGCCTGTGGGAAAATGAACATGAACAACTGGTAATTTCCAGACTAATGGAAATGATCCGGCCTAGTTTTCACCCCAAAACCTGGGAAGCATTTCACCGGCAAATCTTTCAGGGCCAAAAACCGGAATTAGTGGCAAGGGAATTAGGAATGGGTATCGGTTCGGTTTACATGGCTCGAAACCGGGTGCTGAACGCTTTGCGGCGGGAAGCCTCCGGCCTTGTTGATTCTATTTAGATAGCCAATTGTTATAACGACTGTTCTGTCGCAAATGGCTACAGCGCAATTGATTATGCTATATGTTCAAAAAAGTTTCCGATTAGGCGTGAGATTTGGTGTCCTTTTGCACTTCCATATACTGTAGAAAGCAAAATTCATTTCCGTGATTCGAGAACAAAATGTCTAAAGAATCTTTAAAACATCCGGCAAAAGACGATCTCATCGCTTTGACCCTGGGAAAACTTGATCCCGGGGAAGCGGAGAAATTAGCAGATCATATTGACAGTTGCCGGGACTGCAGTCAGACCTTAAGTGATATCAAAGATGACACATTCGTGTCTTTAGTCCGAAAATCCACCACAAATACTCCAGTTGAAGTAGACGAATCCCTCTTGATCCCTGAAGATTCTGCTCCGCAAATGACCGTGGATTTGGGATCCGGCGAAGTCGATGACAGCGAATTGGTAGAACTGCCACCAGAACTTCGCGATCATCCTCGGTACGAAATATTGGAGTTGATTGGCCGGGGGGGAATGGGGGATGTCTACAAAGCCCAACATAAGATCATGAATCGAACCGTGGCCTTAAAAGTCATCAAACCGGCCTTGGTCCGGAATGATGCAGCAGTCGGTCGTTTTCGGCGAGAGGTTCAGGCCGCGGCCCGGCTGAGTCACGTCAACATCGTGACTGCCCATGATGCGGAGCAAGCGGGAAATTTGCATTTTCTGGTGATGGAGTACGTCGATGGAACTGACTTGGACGAAGTTATTTCCCGGAAGGGCCGGTTGCCAGTGGAGAAGGCTTGCGATTACATCCGGCAAGCGGCCGAGGGGCTTCAGCATGCCCATGATCTCGAAATGGTCCATCGCGACATCAAACCCCACAACTTGATGATTGAAGAACAGACCGGAACAATCATGGGCAAAGCAGTTGTGGTAAAGATACTCGACTTTGGTTTGGCCAACTTTGCCAACGAGGTTGCAACGGAAGAGTTGACCAAGAAGGAGGATCTCAAGGAAGCGATCCAAGAGCGCCGTGACAACATGCCTCCCGGGGCGAGTCTTATGCAGCTCACCGAGATGGGTACGATGATGGGCACTCCCGATTACATCGCGCCCGAACAGGCCGAAGACGCACACAAGGCAGATATTCGCGCGGACATCTACAGTCTTGGCTGCACGTTCTACACATTGCTGACGGGGCGGGCGCCGTTTGGTGAAGGTTCGGTCGTCGACAAAATCAAAGCTCACAGCGAGCAAGAAGCGTTGCCGCTGTCCGAATTCCGTGATGACGTGCCGGCGGAAGTTGAAGCGGTTCTGAAGAAGATGATGGCCAAGGATCCGGCTGATCGTTATCAGACTCCGGCGGATTTGGCCGAGGCGTTAGCTACCGGCTACCAGATTCCCGAATCCGCGCCCCAGCCTCGACAAACTGGCAGTTCGTCGCCACGAAGGCGCCGCCCGCTCGTTTTGACTGCCGTCGCGACACTCTTCCTCGGCTTGATCCTTGCCGCGGGCGTGGTCATCTATCTCGCGACTGATACGGGACGGCTGGAGATTAACAGCGACGGGGAAATTGCCGGCGCGCGCATTGTGCTGGTCAAAGACGGCAAGGAGTACGCTTCATTCGATGTCGAACCAGGGACGAAGCATCAAAGGATCCGGGCGGGTGAGTACGAAGTCCACTTGCGCGGGGCCCCGGAAGGCGTCGGTTTGAAAGTCTGGTCAAGCAAAGAGGGCAAGCCGCAAAACTTTGGCAGTCCTTTCAATCCGAAAGGCAAAGTCGTCGCTGTCTATCGCGGCGGCGGGATGATCATCGAGATCGCCCACCAGACCGACCAGCGAATCGCAGGGAAGTCGGCGAAAGCACTGCCGCCCCTTACTATCACGCTGAACGAAGGCGTTTACTTTCTCGACAACCAGGCCATATCACCCCCGAAACTGGTCCTACGACTCGAAAAGATTTTCAAACAAGATCCCGAGCGCGAGGTAGTGATTAAAACGCCTGGGCTTACTGATGTGGACATCGTAAAGAAAGTCGACAAGATGGTCCGCAGGGTCGGCGGTAAACGTGTCACTTGGCCGGCATGGGCGGGATCGCCGGAAAGCGTGTCGCCGAACCGCGAGTCGGCCTACCACATTCTCACTTCCGACGATTACGAGTGGACCGAACCGGTGAACCTCGCCGCGGTCAATGGCGAGGACGTCGATAGCGGTCCTTGGGTTTCGGAAGACGAGTTGACTCTCGTCTTTGCTTCCACGAGGGCCGGGGGATTCGGAAATTTCGATCTCTGGCAATCGACGCGGAAGAACGTCGATGACGAGTGGTCGAAACCGGTCAATCTCGGTAAGCCGATTAATTCACGGCAATTCGAATCGAACCCCTCCCTCTCGGCCGACGGCCTGACGATTGTATTCGCGTCGGGGCGTCCGGGGCAGGGACTCCTCGACCTCTGGATATCGACTCGCGACGATCGCGACGCCAATTGGGCCCGACCGAAAAACATGGGCGCCATCGTCAACTCCTCGCGGCAGGATAAAGATCCCTACCTCTCTCCCGACGGCCTGCAACTGATTTTTCGCTCCGAACGCGGGGGCAAGTTCGAGTATTGGATCACAACTCGGAAGTCGGTTGATGGACAGTGGTCCGTGCCGCTGCGACTGACCCCGGAGAGGGCAACCCAAGTCCATTTCCCGCTGCTGGACGCGCCGACGGCTCTGTTGGCGTATAAGGAGATTGCGGTCATGCGTTGGGACGCCGACGCGGATGATTGGGTGCATGGGCCGCGAATCGGTCCGCCGATCAACCCGGGCGGAAAGCCTTACTATATTGCAGCGACCCGGACGCTTTACTTCCACTCGACGCGCCCGGGGGGTCAAGGAAGTACCGACCTGTGGATGTCACGTCGAGTGAGGAAGCCGCCAGCGAAAGACGAAATCACCCTGGTCCGCAGTTTCGACAAGGGTCACACCGGCCCCGTGGAAGCGCTTGATTGGTCCCGCGACGGAAAACTTGTCGCCAGCGGCAGCGGCCATCGTGAGGGCGACAAGTCGGCCCGCGTATGGGATGCCGACTCCGGCAAATTGTTGCTCACCATCCCGCACGACCAACAGGTTTATGACGTTGCGTTCTCGCCGGATAATAAGCTATTGCTCACCGGAACCAAAAGCGGTCTTGTCCAGCTCTGGGATGTGTCGACCGGCAAATCGGTGCGGAAGCTCAACGATGGGCCCGGCGCCTTGCACGACGTCGGCTTCTCTCCCGACGGCCGACTGGCTGTGGCTTCGATCGGACAAAAAATCATCGTGTGGGACGCATCCACCGGAAAGATACGAACCACCCTTTCCTCTCCCGAACCAAAAGAATTCTTGCACGGGCTCATGAAACTGGCGGTGGATGGCGACGGCAATCAGGTCATCGCGGTCAACCGCAAGGGAGATGTTCACGTTTGGAATCTGGACGACGCAAAGTTATTGCGTACGTTCGCGACTGCTCTTGCGAAACACCCCACACTGGGGATGTCCCTGTTGCCTGACGATCGCCATGTGGTGGTTTGTAGTCACGACGGCAAAGTCGGCACTGTCAGCATGTGGGACTGGCGCACCGGCAAGGAAAAATGGAAGACGGACACGGATTTGCACAACATCGAGAACCTGGTCAGTACGCCGGACGGTTCCCACGTGATCGTTTGCGGATACGGGGAGCGTCTGATGGTTCTGGAAACGAACAGCGGCAGGCAGGTGATTTCCACAAAGGTCGATGGTCCCATCTGGGATGTCGCCGTCTCGCCTGATGGGAAATCCTTTCTGACCGGTGATGGTGTTTGGTTGGATAATCCCAAAAAGCTCAATCGCGCCAGTCATTACTTCCTCCGACTGTGGCGGCTGCCCGAGAGTGTGTGGCCGAAGAAGGAACTTGATCGCGTGGTATCCTTGAAGGGCCACACCGGCCCAATTTCAGGTGTGAAGTATTCACCAGATGGGAACCTTGCGGCAAGTTTCTCCGGCGGCATGGGATCGAATGGAAAGGTGATCGTCTGGAATGTTGCCGAAGGAAAGTTGGTCCAGCAGATTCAGCTTAAGGACAAGGAGCATCCCACAACCATTGCGTTCTCGCCGGACAACAAACGCCTGGCCATCGGAGGAACGGATTTCCAGGTTCAACTCTATGAGGGACAAAATTATGAAAAACTCGTCGCAAGGACACTCCAACCAGGCTCGATTAATGATTTGGGCTTCACGCGCGATAGCGGCCAATTATTGATTTGGTCCGAGCGCCAGGGAAAACTTTGGTCCATGGCCGATCCGAAAGCGTACCAACAGGAAGGACTCTTTACCGCCAGAGACATAGGGGATCGCATGGCCGGCAAGTTGGCGTTTTCCCCGAATGGGGTGCTGGTGGCGCTGGGGAATAGCAAAGGAGACCAAAATCAAGTCGGCATTATCGACCTGAAGAAAAAACGCACCATCAGTGTTTGCCAGGGCCTTCCTCCTGTGACCGACATCGCCTTTCTTCCCGATAGCAAGCGATTTGTCGTGACACACGCCGTCACCGAAAATGCGGCTGCTTTGTATGACATTACGACGAGCAAGAAGATACGCGACTTCGACGTGGGTGCCAAAGCTCGCGGACTAGCCGTCACGTCCGACGGCCGCCATGTGATCATCGCCGACGACACCGCGCGGCTTACCATTTGGGAAATCGAATCGGGCAAAAAGGTCGCCGAATTTTACACCCCCGAAATTGTTGCGAATTTGGATATATCCCCGGATGGCAAAAAACTCCTCACCGGCGGAGGTTATCGGGCCGATGGTGATCGCCTGGTTCCTGGAACCGATTTCGATGTCCAAGTCTGGCGGCTGCCGGAGAGCGTGTGGCCGATTGTCACAAACTTCGACGCGAGGATCGCCGATCATCAGGAAGCCATTCTGGCCCTGGAGTACCCGACGCCTAGCAGCACGGCGAGGCACTTCTACGGGGGCGACGTCGTTATCTCCGTCGGCCGCGATCGCAAGCTCAACCTGTGGAATGCCGCCGCTCTTGCCAAGGGCGAGTCGAAGATCACCGGCAACCGCATCGACGAAGCCCAGGGAACGATCTCTTGTGCGTCCGTCGCGAAGGACGGTCGGGTGGCCGCGGTCGGCTGGCCGGAACTGAGCATCGTCGAGGTCTGGTGGGCTATTCGCGATGGGGGAGGATCGAGCCAGCGCATTGCCACGATTCGCGACAGCTCCCTGAGGGACGTCGAACAGGTGCTGCTATCGCCCGACACCCAGTCGGTCTATACCATCTCCCCGACCGCAGGTGTGTTGTGGAATGCGGCGGTCGCCCTGCCACTCCGTTCCGACACGGAGATTTCGGCTGCAGCCTTCGGAGCCGACTCGCGAACAGTCGTGATTGCAGGAAAGGCGATTCAGATCTACCGCTTCAACACGCGCCCTGAGCATGTCAAGAAGCAACGATCCCTGCCGCTTCCTGGTGGCAGCCCCGTGTGCTGCCTAGCGTTGTCGTCAAAGGCGAAGCGTCTGGCGGTGGGGCAAGAAGACGGCACGGTGACCGTGCTCGACGTCCAGACGGGCGCGACAGTCTGCCGCTTCCCCCATTCCGGCGAAGGAGCGCAATCGGTGACCGATTTAGAATTCCCCGCAACCGCCCGCGTGCTCGTTGCCGCAGACGGCGGGCGCCGTGTGCATTTCTGGGATGTCGAAACAAAGCAACTGACGTTCGAGGCACTGGCACGGCCCGGAACGGCCCGGAACATATGCGTCTCGCCAGATGGAAAGCTACTCATTGCCGCCGGTGGCCAAACAACCGACGACGACGCGGTCTACCTCTGGCGGTTGCCCGAGAGCGTGTGGCCAAATAGGAAATCGCCGAGAAAAGAAGTTGTCCTCGCGGTCAAGGAAGATGGCGACCAACAGACTTTGGAGATCAATGGGGAGAAAATTTCCCCCTTCCAGTTAGTGGATCGCCTAAAGTTGATGGTCGAGAAGAATCCGGAACTCGTCGTCCGTTTCCATATCAAACTGCGTCATCTCGATTCGGGCGGGTTCAAGGACCTACACCGCGTGGTCTCAGCGGTAGGTTTCCGCAATGTGATAGTTCCCCCACTCGTCGAGCAATACTTCCAGCGCAAAAACAAGCTCACGAAGATCGGACTCGCCCTGCACGCATACCACGGAGATTACGAGCAATTCCCGCCGTCTCCACTCAAGAATCGACCCGGACAGGGCTTCGATAAAGAGGGCCGCCCGCCACTGAGTTGGCGGGTGCACCTGTTGCCATACCTCGGTGAGGAGAAACTATTCAAGGAATTCCGCCTCGATGAAGCCTGGGACAGCGACAACAACAAGAAGCTGCTTGCCCGGATGCCGGATGTGTTCAAGACAACCGACCATCCCACAAAGACTACCTTTTTGGCTGTTGTTGGGAAGGGAACAGCCTACGAAGGGAAAATGGGCCTGAAAATATCGTCGCTTATTGACGGCGCGAGCACCACAGTCATTGCCGTCGATGCCGGACCCGAAAACGCGATCCCCTGGACAAAGCCGGAGGATCTGCCTTTCGATTCGAAAGATCCGATGCGGCCTTTCGGTCGGTTCGAATTCGGCGAGGTGTTCCTTGCCCTGTTCGGCGACGGGCAAGTCAAGGGGATACGAGTGGACATCGCACCGGAGTCAATGCGAGCGTTGTTCACCCGGGCTGAAAACGACAAATTCAATCCAAACAAGCTGAGGATCGATAAATCCGCACCGACCAAGAAAGCGGAGGCCGCGAAGATCCCTGTGCCCACGTATCTGGCCACGCTCATCAAATTATGCCGCCACGACAAAATCCGCGTACCTTTGGATCCGGAATATCAGGCTCTTAAAGATGACCTGCGCGATCCAATCAAAAAGAAACTGCTCCATGCGTTTGACCAATTTCCGGACGAGTCCCATCAGCTTTTCCTGCGG
>CAYYUU010000323.1:0-7646 GCA_964474955.1 uncultured Alcaligenaceae bacterium
GCGTACGCGACGGATGCCGAACCGAAACTCGCGAGGAGAACTGCGAGGGAAAGTGCCAAGCGAAGGGAATTGCGAATCACCGATGTGTCTCCTGGTTCATGGTTTTGTCTTCAACGGGGGTTCATCCGCAACAAGTTGCGACCGCCCCGGAAAACAAAGTTTCATGGTTTTGTTTTCAACGGGACTTATCCGCAACAGGTTGCGAAAGTCCCGTTGAAAACAAAACAGTTTGAATTCTTCACGAAGAGTTCTCGGTATATTTCCGGAACTCCTCTCATCCGAAAGGATCAAACGTCGAGTTCGAGCCGGACGAGATCTTGATAGGTTTCCCGTCGTCGAATCAAACGATGTGTGTTTCCGTTAACCAATACTTCTGGGGGTCGAACGCGGCTGTTGTAATTTGAACTCATCACAAAGCCGTAAGCCCCCGCGCTGAACGTCACCATGAGGTCGCCTCGCTTCAGCGGTGGCAAATAGCGATCCTTGGCCAAAAAGTCTCCCGACTCACAAACGGGACCGACCACGTCGAACAGCTGCGTTCCCGGAATCTGGACTTCGTAATCTTCAGGAGGTGCCGGAAAATCCGACGCCGGTGCGACAGGCCAAATGCGATGGAACGCATCATACAACGTTGGCCGGAGCAGGTCGTTCATCGCCGCATCTTGGATCAAGAACTGTTTCCCGCCGGATTCTTTCGTGAAGATCACTTTACTGAGGAGAATCCCGGCGTTACCAGCTATGAATCGCCCGGGCTCAAGGACGAGCTTGCAACCGAGTTCCTTGACCTTCGGGACAATTACTTCGGCAAATGCTCTCGCGGGGAGAGCTTCTTGCTTGCGGTAGTGAATTCCGAAACCTCCACCCATATTAATATATTCAACGGGGTGCCCCTGTTCGCGCAGCTTTTGGATGAGAACCGCGCCCTTTTCGATGCCTTCCTGGTAGGGCTGTGCGGACAAAATGGGTGAGCCGAGGTGCATGTGCAGGCCGACGATGTGGACGTCGGGATTACCGACCATTTTCTGGGCGAACTCGAGCACGCTCTCGATGTCGAGTCCGAATTTCGTCCCCTTAACGCTCGTATCGGTTTTGACGTGTGTCTTGGGCGGCAACGCCGGATTCACACGCAACGCGACGGGCGCCGGACGACCGACTTTCTTGGCGACTTCGGCGAGCCTCAACAACTCCGCTTCACTCTCTACGTTGAAGAGGAAGACATTGTTTTCGAGGCCATAACGCATCTCCTCATCTGTCTTTCCAACACCCGCAAAAACGATCTTGTCACCCGAACTGCCTGCTTGCAAAGCCCGATATAACTCGCCGCCACTCGTGACGTCAAAACCCGAGCCCTTCTCGGCCATCAAGCGGCAGATGTGGATATTTTGATTCGTCTTCACGCTGAAACAAATCGTGGGTGCGACGTCGGCAAACGCCCTCTGGATTTCCCCGAGGTGATGGAGCAGCGTCGCCTTGCTGTAGACGTAAAGCGGAGTGCCATACTTCTCGGCGAGTTGGGGAACGGGAACGTCCTCGCAATGGAGGACACGATCTCGATAGGTGAAGTGGTCCATGATGGTGCTGTGGTCTTGGGTGACGGATCAAGGGGATAACAATGCCGTACATTCTAACACGAAATACGAGCGGGATGCGGTCGGATGTGCGAGATCTGCTACTGCGTCATGCCGCGTAACTGCGGAACCCATACGATGCTCGTAATTTCTTTCGTTGGTGTCCAAGTCGGCGTCCAACCGTGACCATCACGATTGAGGATTCGTGTCAATTTGGGAAGGTGCGGAGATTCGATGAGTGCCTGGATCCCTTCGTCGGTGACACCGGGAAAGGCGAGTTCTAGATCGGTCAACTGGGAAAGATTTTCTGATTTCGCGATGGTATGGCAGATGTGGTCTTTCCCTTCGGAAACGACAATTCGCAACGACCTGAGATTCTTCATGTTGGGACAAGCCCGCAACAAAAAGCGGGAAGGCTGTCTTGTCAGAGAAAGAAGCAGAGGCGATGGGGGTATCCAGAGAGTAAGCTCTCGCAGTCGAAGGCCGACCCGGGATCGTCCCAGCCTGTCGAGTGCCGTTGCTGTGCCATAACTGTTACAGCCCAAGGACGTGAGTCGAGCCATAGCAGGTGTATCCAGCCAGTTCAGAAATTTCACGTGTGCCCCAAAGAATATCCCTGTCAGATGCGAAAACTTCGGCGTCGAGAGCAAAGCAAAGAGTTTCCCAGGGGGAGCTTCGGCAGAGTAGTGAAGCCGCAAAGCTTTTAGATTAGTCAGGTGTTCTGAGTTTAGCAGTTCCCAACCAGCTTGGTCTTGCGAGTCGACATGCAGCGAAGTGCATTTGCTCAGTTCAGGTCGATTGAGGAGCTGGGAAATATTACCCATGCAAATTCCTTTCAGGGTAATGGATCGCAAAGGTGCTTGATTTGTCAGAGCAACAACATCGTCCCAGTTCTCAGGCACGCACCGAATGCTCCCAACAAAGCCTCGATTGAACCTGAGGTGTGAACGCGCCCACTCCGGGAAACTCGCCAACCATCCCTCACCACACTCCGCAAGCAATTCGTCTTCCCGCATCGTCAGCCGCATTCGTCCAGGATGATCCCCCGGAATTTTGGCCAACTCGCACTGGACTCGGATGAACTCGGCGCGTTCGGTCTTGTCATTCTCTTCGAGCCAGTCGGCGTAGACCAAACGCGGCGTGTCGTCCTCTGGGTTGTCCAAGATGGCTTGGAAAAGTTGTTTCTCGTCGGCCATGGTTGGTTTCTCGATACTTAGTTTCGGCTGGGGATCTTTGTTTTTCCGGAGTAGGCTTTGGGGCAGTTATTCGTTTTTTGACTCGGACCCAATCGGCAAATTCCCTGGCTCTGCCATCGTGCGATTTGTGCTTTCTTCCTGCCCTTCGACCCTTTACGCTCTTATCCATGTTATCTGTCGTTGAGTGGTCTGAAAGAGTGGTTCACTCGCCAGGTCGGCGGGCAAACAGTAAAAATTGGCCCGCAGTTCGTCTAGGTGGGACCGAATCTGAGATCAGGAGATGCAATCATGAAACGCTGTTCGTTTGTAGCTGCTTTGGCGATTGTGTTCGGAATTGTCTCGTCCAGTGTCGCGGACGAAAAGAACAAGCCGGTCCGGATGGGTAGTGGGATGATGACTTTAGACACGGTTCCGGGATGGGGGCTCAACTCGAAGGGGAAATCCATGCTCGGTCCGACCCACGGTGCTGTCGTGATCGACAAGGCAGGAAGTATCTACACGAGTGCCCGAATCGGTGTGGTCGTCTTCTCACCCGAAGGAAAAGTGCTCCGCCGATTCTTGGGAAAACAATATTCCAACATCCACGACATGGAAATTCGCGAGGAAGACGGCATCGAGTACATTTACGGCGCAAGGAATGTGGATGGTGAAGGGATCAAATTGCGAGCCGACACCGGCAAGATCGTGATGAGGCTGCCATTCCCCAAGGAATCTAAACTGAAAGTGAAACGTTTCAGCCCGACCGCTATCACTGTCGCCCCCAACGGCGACATTTATCTTTCCAACGGCTACGGAAGCAACCACATTTTCAAGTTCGACAAGGAGGGCAAGTATGTAATGCACTTCGGGTCCAGGGGGAACGGGCTGAAGCAATTTAACACCGCTCACGGGATGACCCTCGACACACGATATGACCCACCTCGTTTGTTAATCTGTGATCGAAACCACAGGCCCAGAGGACGCCTGGTTCATTACAGCCTCGATGGAAAGTTCCTCTCCGAAGTTGTGACTGGACTCGGGATGCCGACTTCTGTCTCGATCTCGGGAGACTATGTTTCCGTCCCCGATTTGCAAGGGCGGTTGGTCATTCTCGACAAGAGCAATACCATTATCTCGGTTCTGGGATATAACGCGAATCCCAAGACCCGAGGGAGTTTCAATGTCCCGCAAAATCAGTGGATCGAAGGCGTCTTCAGCGGCACGCATGGTTCGTACTGGGACAAGAACGGCAACCTCTATGTTCAGGATTGGAATGTCTCAGGACGAATCATCAAGTTGGTCCGTGTGAAATAGTGCAATATTTGATCGTTTATGGTATTCGTTGTATGCACATGGAGCGGGCGGACACCTATAACAAACTCCATATATTTCGCATTCTACGTCCAAAGAACAAATGAAACTCCACGACCTCTTTCGTATCAACGGTACGCCGTTCAGCCAAGAGGAAATCGACTTCATCAAGAAGTCAATCGGCAAGCGAACAGAGTGAGGTGATTTGGAATTACGGAGAACGACGCCGACCAGAAGGAACGCAGAATTTATAGTCGTCTGGTTTTTATTCTATTCATAGGTACACATGGCCCGTGTGTACCCTTAAAAACTCAATCAGGAGAAGGCACACGTACGAGCTGCTTGTACTTTCGAAACGAACACATATTTCTTTCGCGTTTCAAGTGTGCCTATTATTTTCCTCCTTTCTCGAGTTCCTGGAACGTATAAGAAATTCTACAGGCCGTCTCATTATTCAAATTTGGCACAGAGGTTGTGTGTATCCTTGACGTTTTGAATATCACCCACATAGGGAAAGTTAACTTTGTTTCATCACGTCAAGAAATTGCAGTATACGGTCCGCAGGGCGAAGCCGCTCTGAATCTTTCGCTCGAATGCATTTGGAGCCGCTCTAGCACGTCCGAGAATCCGGCGAGGGCCAGCCCATACTGGCCATCGCCGGAGGTGGTGGAGTTAATATCCATACCTCTGAAGGGAATCCATGGACGGCTGATTATCTCAAAATCGCTGGGGAATTCCATCTGGCACATGCTTCTGCTTACCGCAGAAGCATGTTCTACGTCGGCCATCTCAAATGCGACACTTACTTATCCAACCGCCCCCACGAAAGACGGCACTCCAAAACACAACCACAAATACCACATGTATTTATCCGGCCACCCCTACAAAGGCATACTGCCGCCCGTGGCTCCATAGGTTTCTCCCGTGACGTAGCTTGCCTCGTTCGACGCCAACAAGACATACAAGGGTGCGAGTTCGGCGGGCTGTGCTGGTCTGCCAAAAACAGTCCCTTTGCCGAACTGGGCGATTAGATCTTCGGGCATGGTGCTCGGGATCAACGGCGTCCACACCGGACCCGGCGCCACGGCATTGACGCGTATGCCTCGTTCCATCGCCATCTTCGCCAAGGCTTTGGTGAATCCCACGATGGCGCTCTTTGTGGAGGCATACGCAAGCAACGCGGGGGAAGGATCGAACGACTGGATCGAGGCCGTGTTGATGATCGAACTGCCCTTGGGCATTCGGGGGAGAGCGGCCTGGCAAAGGTAAAACATGGCGAAGACGTTCGTCTGGTAAGTGCTTTCGAATTCTTCCGGCGTAATGTCGGTGATGTCCTCTCGGGCCATTTGGAAGGCGGCGTTATTCACGAGGATGTCCAGACCGCCAAGGTCCCGAAAGGACTGGTCAATGAGATCCTTGCAATGGCCATGATCTTGGATGTCTCCACACACCCGAACGGCCTTGTGTCCGGCTTCTTCCACGAGTCGAGCAGTTTCCTGCGCGTCCCGGTCTTCGCTCAGGTAAGACACCACGACGTCGGCGCCCTCCCTGGCAAAGGCCAATGCCACTGCCCGACCAATGCCGCTGTCGGCTCCCGTGATGAGGGCCTTCTTGCCTTCGAGTTTGCCACTGCCCTTGTACGTTTTTTCCCCGTGGTCGGCTTTTGGCCGCATGGCATCGTCACTCCCAGGAAACGTCTGGTCTTGTTCTGGGAACGGGGGTTGGGCTCCCGCCTGTTTGGGATCGCGTTGTTTCGTTTGTGTTTCTTCCATCAAGTGAATACCTCTTGGAGTTGTTCTCAAATCGGGTAAGTTTGGACGAGTCGAACACCGTGGGTCGAAAGTGCAAAACCCGCGCCGACTGTTCCGTTCGGTCCCAATAGGGCAAGGCATCTTATGGTCTAGAACTTGCGGAGCCGACCCAACAAGAACTACTTCGTGGGTCGGGGACGAGGTCGATCCGACGAATGTTTCTCCCGAGCGGAGGGACAGACGCGGTGGAATGGCAAACGCCCCAAAACGACCGTCATGGCTCTACATTTTAGTTGCGCAGACATTTGCTTTCGCAACGTTGTCGTGATGCGCAGTTCCTGAAGGCGTCAATAAGGAGAGTCGTCGTTCGTGGTGGCGGTTGTAGACACTTGCCCACCATTTTGATGGCCCCATGCCCCATTTCTGGCTACAGTAGTTCGGAGTGAGAACTTAGATTTTCAACCACAGGAGCTATGTGTATGCGATTCGCTCTCCGTTTGCTCATTGCACAATTGATGTGCGTCGGAGTTGGGCTTTGCGATGTCCCCGGTTCGGCCTTCGCCGCTCAAGACGGCTTTGTCTCGATCTTCGACGGCAAGACGCTCAAGGGATGGGACGGTGATCCCAAATTTTGGAGTGTGAAAGACAAGGCCATCACCGGACAAACCACGAAAAAGAATCCAACCAAAGGCAACACGTTCATCATTTGGAAGGATGGAAAAACTGGCGACTTCGAATTGAAGTTGGAATACCGCATCATTCCCAACAATGACCGAGGGTTTGCAAACTCGGGCATCCAGTATCGCAGCTTCCGACTCAAGGGCGCGGACCGGTGGCGGGTCGGCGGATATCAGGCGGACTTCGAAGCCGGGAAAACGTATTCCGGAATTCTGTACGGCGAAAAGTTCCGCGGCATCCTCTGTCGTCGTGGACAGAAGACCGTCCTCACCCGAAACGAAAAGGGCAAGTTCCAGGTCAAGACGGTCGGAAAGGTCGGCGACTCGAACAAAATCCAATCCAAGATCAAGCCGAAGGACTGGAACTCGTACCACATCATCGCCAAGGAATATCATTTCGTACACAAGATCAACGGGGTCGTGACGGCCGAATGTACCGACAATGATAAGAAGATGCGACGGGCGTCAGGATTACTCGCATTGCAACTGCACGCCGGACCACCCATGACAGTCCAGTTCCGAAACATTCGCATCAAGCACCCCAAAGCCAAGGCGTCCGACGCATGCGAAGAAGAAACCGCGGAAGTTGAACCAGTGAGTGGGAAGGACAAGACGAAAATGAAGATTGTGTTGATCGCAGGTCGCCGCAGCCACGGTTACGGAGCCCACGAACACAAGGCTGGTTGCATGTTGATGGCCGATCGGTTGAACAAGAGCGGCCTCCCCGTGAAGGCCTTCGTCGTGACGGATGGTTGGCCCAAGGATACGTCGGTCCTGAAGGATGCCGATGCGATCGTAATTTACGCGGACGGTGGCGGAGGTCATCCTTTCAACCGACACCTGAAAGAGATCGACGCACTCATGAAAAAAGGTGTCGGCCTCGTGTGCATTCACTACGGCGTGGAAGTCCCCAAGGGCAAGTCCGGGAACGCCTTTCTGGATTGGACCGGCGGATACTTCGAAACACACTGGTCCGTGAATCCACACTGGACGGCCAAGTACCAGAAGTTCCCGAAGCACCCGATCTCGCGGGGCGTGCAGCCATTCCGTATCAACGACGAGTGGTACTATCACATGCGATTCCGCAAAGACATGAAAGGCGTCACGCCGATCCTGCCGGACTTGCCACCCAAGAGCACTTTGAACCGGCGCGATGGGGCCCAT
>CAYYUU010000324.1:0-7643 GCA_964474955.1 uncultured Alcaligenaceae bacterium
GCTGTCGACGCCCGCATCCCCGAAGGCGAGCACAAACAGCTCGGCGAACGGTTGGCGATGGTGACGCAAAAGGCCGAGTGTTGGCGCTGTCACAAGAAGATGAATCCGTTGGGCCGACCGTTCGAGCAGTATGACCATTATGGACGCTTTCGTCGTTCCGAAGCCAAACGCCCCGTCAACGTGCGCGGCGAGATTAACTACACTGGCGATCCAGAACTCGATGGCAAAATTGTTGGCCCGATCGAACTCATGCACAAGTTGTCCAAGTCCGAACGAGTTGAGCAAGTCTTCGCTCGATATGCGTTTCGGTTCTTCCTGGGACGGAACGAAACACTTGGTGATGCCAAGACTCTGCAAGACGCCCACAAAGCCTATCGCGAGAGCGATGGGAGTTTTCGAGCGTTGGCGACTTCGTTGTTGTCGTCGGATTCGTTTTTATATCGGCGGGCGGAGAAAAATTAGAGGCCGAAGAGATGTCTCTGCATCTCGCACCTCGCGATCGGATGGAGGCATTGTTGAGCCTCAGATAAAGGGAGGAATCCGACATGCCCTTACGGCTCGCGTTCTCGCTGAGGGCAAGCGTCAGGAGAGCGTGACTCCCGGGCTGTCTGCATTGCCTCCAACTATCGCACCAAGTGTTCTCGATTTCAGATGCTTTTCCAGGAGGAATGCTCGCGGTTTTTCTGAATTTCTGAAGATCTCTTCATTTTTCGATTGATTCCTTCGCATGTCTCTTTTATAAAGAAAATTAATCAACTTCTCACATGTCTTTGTGATCGAGTTTACGCACTAATCGGGTTGAACGCTAATCAAGTTCAACCCACGCAAGACAGCGGATGCGCGACCTAACCCATCTCGTGCAATCGTTATCTGTTCTTTGTTTCGCCAGTGCTTCAAACTTCGAAGGAAATCCTATGCGCACTTTCTCTCCATCTCGTCGTGGTTTTACCCTCATTGAACTGTTGGTGGTCATCGCCATCATCGCCATTCTGATTGGCCTGTTACTGCCGGCCGTTCAGAAGGTTCGATCGGCCGCCGCCCGGATCCAGTGCAGTAACAACCTCAAGCAAATCGGTGTCGCCCTCCACGCTTTTCACGACGTTCACCTCCAACTACCACCTGGCCAAGGTCGCCGCGATGACGATGGCTACGGTTGGGGAACGTTCATCTTGCCCTACTTGGAACAAGGCAACATTTACGACAGTTTGCAGAGTGCCGGGGTGTTCCTCGATCCAAGAGGCGATCGAGATTCCTCGGAACTCGACACCACTAACTCCAACGTCCGCGCACTCGTGGGGACCGTCATTCCGACGTACCTCTGTCCGAGTTCCCGAATGGAAAAACTCCACAGGTCCGGTGCCGCCAGGTCAAATTATGCTGGATGTGGCGGGGATTGGTATCACCGAAACGCCAACTCGAACGGAATGCTCCGTCGGATTCGTTACTCCACCACGTTGGAGGTCGTCGGTAGCACCGACGGCACGGCGAATACATTCATGGTCGGGGAGACACGGGGATGGGATCCCGTAAACGGACGCATCAATAACAACGGAAGGTGGTGGACCATCTGGGCCGGAAATACACGGCGACGCAATCACATGGACGTCGAAAGTAACCTTCGCTTTGGCGGGCCTCGGCTTCCACTGAATTCGGTTGCGAGCATAGGGACTCGTGGTTTTTGCTTTGGAAGTCTCCACACGGGTGGAGCCAATTTCTGCATGGGTGACGGCTCCGTTCATTTCGTCCAGGACACGATCAACTTGCAAGTTTATGGGAACTTGGCTCGGTCCGACGACGGGAACCCTGTTTCCCTCGGCAGCTAATCATCGGGCGAATGATTTTGCCCGTCATCGCACCACCGGCGACGTTCGTTATTTAGTACTGACTTCGCACGATGTTGCGCCAACAACTTGGTTTTTTGGTGCAACATCGTGCTGAAATATTCGAATGCGAAAGGGACTCAATGGTCCGGTCATGTTTGTATCTCGGCGCGCTCATCGTATGCCTGCCCGTTCTCGCAGGATGTGGTTCCGGAATGGGAACCGTCAAAGGGAACGTGACTTACAACGGCAAGAAGGTCACGGCTGGAAATCTAACGTTTTTTCCGGACGTTCCCGAAGAACAAGTCGAAGCCGGCAAGCCCGCCGTGGCCACCATCCAGCCCGACGGTTCGTACCAACTTTCCACCTATAGCAAAAATGATGGGGCGCTCCCCGGAACCTATCGAGTTGCTTACGCGCCGCCTTCGCCGGAAGCAGCAGAAGGGGAAGCCGACTTGCAAAAGATTGCCGAACAAGCCCGCCAATACGGTGCGCTCGGCGTACCGACGACGTTCCGGGTAACAATCAAGCCAGGTGTGAACCAGATCAACATCAAACTGGTGCAAGTCGGGGGGAACGAAAATTTCGAACACGAGAGTGATGATTGAGACAATTCGACTTCTGCGAGAGAAGGCCGGGGGCTTGGGGCGGAGAAGTTGTGATTCCGAAGGGTTGTCTGGGGCAGTCGCGGCCCTCCTTCTTTTTTCGGTGTAGGGTTATCCGTGCCAACTAAATCCAATTCTCAGTCCAAGCCCAAGGGCAAACGCAAGGGGCCCCGGAAGCCCGCGTCGTCCAAAACGAAGACGAAGAAGCGCAAGTCAAGCCGGTCCGACTCAAAACAAGCCAAGGCCAAAGCAAACCAACAAGACCCCGTGGTTGGCGCCCCGTCTTCCACGGTGGCGGGCCTCGCACAGACTTTATTTGCTCCCGTCGACATTAGCTTCTTGGTCTTCTTTCGCATCAGCTTCGCGAGCATCGTATTGTGGAAACTCTCTTTGTATTTCCTCGAGGGTTCCATCGCCCCCCTCTACATCGATCCCGTCCTTCACTTCACGTATCATGGGTTTTCTTGGGTAAGACCGTGGCCCGGAAATGGGATGTATGTCCACTTCGGAATCCTCTGGGTCGTGGCATTCGGCGTGTTGGTGGGCTTTTGCTATCGCATCTGCGCCGTCCTGCTCTTTCTTGGGCTCACTTACGTCTTTCTCCTCGAAAAGGCGTTATACCTGAACCACGATTATTTGGTGTGTCTCTTCGCTCTGCTCTTAATCTTCTTGCCGGCGAATCGGCAATGGTCTGTTGACTCGCTCATCCGGCCGAGTTTGAAAGCCGACATGGTCTCCGCTTGGACCCTTTGGTTACTCCGTTTCCAAGTCGGTCTTCCGTATTTTTACGGTGGTTTGGCCAAACTCAACGGCGACTGGCTCCGAGGCCAACCCATGCAACTTTGGCTTTCTGTCAGTCCCTGGCGAGTGTTGCTCGGGCCCGTGGCCGAAGAACACTGGTTCGCGCTCCTGTTTAGTTGGGGTGGGCTCATCTTCGATTTGGTCGTGGTCCCGTTCCTGCTTTGGAAACGAACAAGGACCGTGGCCTACAGTGTTGCCGTGGTCTTCCACCTGATGAATGCCTTCATGCTCAACATCGGCATCTTTCCCTGGCTCATGATCCTCGCAACGACCGTCTTCTTTGTGCCCGATTGGCCCAAGCGTTTGTTGGACGAGACAAAAAAGCCGAAGAAGTCCGCATCTCATCCCAAGAGGACTCCGCCCGTCCTCAGCTCGTTCTGGCAGAAGACGATTCTGGCGTCGTTAGCAATCTACGTAGGCTTTCACGCGTTGATTCCGTTCCGACACCTTCTTTATCCCGGAAATTCTTTGTGGACGAACGAAGCTCATCGGTTTGCCTGGCGAATGATGTTGCGAACGAAGGTGAGTGTGGTCCAGTTCCTTGTCCTCGACGAAGGCAGCAAGGTGCGACCGGTCGACCTCAAGAAGTATCTGACCCAACGGCAATTCGAGAGTCTCGGGCGGGATCCAGAAATGATGCGGGAGTTCGCCCAATATTTGCGAGATGAACAGCGAAAGCAACGACGAGGCAGCGTGAAGATCCGAGTCATCGCTCTTTCATCGCTCAATGGGCGAAAGCCTCAATATCTCATTGACCCTCGGGTCGATCTTGGGAGCCAACCCCGGACGTTTGGACCGGCCCAATGGATCATGCCGCTCAAGGAACCATTCCGGTGGGAAACTTGGAACGTTCCGATTTCAGAGTGGCCCAAACACGTAACTTTTCCGTGATCGAATTTGCCTGCCGAATTTGGTGACCTTCGAAAGCGGACGTTTGAAGATAGAAGATACAAGGCCATCCGCCAACCCCCAAGACTCCTCCGAACCAAGAAGGCATCCGATAAATCTTCCACGCCACTGACAATGGCGACGGGAAGCCACACAGCACATCTTGCTCCCGGTGTCCGACGAATTTCGAAAATGAGCCAGCATCAAATTGGCCAACGAAAACCACAGTCAGGATCTTCCCTCATCCACAAGGCCAGGCTCCGTCAAATCGGGCAAGGAAAAGCTCAGAACAATACCTCAACTGCTCACTTCGACGCACCAAACCTATCTTCGTCTCGTGAGCGTCCAAGAAGATTATTCGTAAGACGACTAATCGTGGTCCGTCGAAAGCTATGCCGCCAAGTTGCGATTAGTAAGGTTGGATATCTGAAGGTTCTTCGTACTCAACCGGGATATCTCCGAACTTGCTGTTGATAGCTTGGCGAGTGTTTTGGGATATGTTCTCTCCCGTCACTCGGACACAAACATCACCTCCTGCACTGAGGGCAACACTGTACCATTTCACTCCTGGTTGAGCTTCAAGCCACTTCTCATTTTTCTTGAGTGTTTTCTTGACGTCATCTTCTGATTGTTTGCTCATGACACACTCCATTGAGTTGTTTTGGAAAAATACGATTTACTCAACTCTCGATCCTATCGACAATCAAAGATCAAGTAAATTGGTTTGGACAAACCCCAAACTCAAAACAACGCCGTTTGTCGAACGGTGCTTCCACCGTGAATGCGAACTCGATGTTGAGCGAAGAAGTGGGGGTTGGCCGTTCGCCAATCCATAACAAAATCAAGCAAAAAGCAGACCAAAGCGTCAGCTTCGCTGCCGCACTCCAAAATCAAAGCAAAAGACAACGGGGCATCGAAACGCGAAATGGATTGTTTTTGGAGCCACGAGCGGGCACATTATTCTTGAAGGCAACCCACTGCGCACGTATTCTCACAAACAACAACTATTGGAGGACACGACGATGGACGAGTTTATGTGTGAGGTGCCGGAGCACTTTCTTTTTGGCGAGGTCCGGGTTCGGGTTTGTTGTTCCAAGACCCAGAAACCACTCGAAGGAGTCCTTGTGCGAATTGCCGACTCGCACGAAGCGGCTTTGGGTCAGCGCTGAGGCTTTCAGTTCGCCGTCACAGGTCGTGACGGATGGGCCGAAGCCGAAGTACCGTTCGGGTTTGTCGTGGCGTCGGTGGGACGTTCTTTGCAAGAAAGTTGGGTCGGCGTCGATCAAGCCGTGGAAATATTTTTCGACGTTCAACCAAACGAAGTTAACCAAGTTCGAAGGTGAGCCGATCACGGGAAAGTGGCCGATTGTGAAACTCACGGCAGGCCAAATTGTTGAGGTGGAAGTCGAGCGGGTCGCCGTCTTTGGCCTCTTCTGTCGCTACGAAGATATCGAACTTCTCGTCCTCATTCCGGAGGTATCGTGGATCGCATCTTTTGCCTCGTGTGAGCAGGTGGCGGATCTTGGTGACCGATTGACCGTCCAAATCATTCATGCGGACCAGCCCACGGGTAGGGTCTCCGCGAGCATCAAAAAAATGTATCCCAACCCGTGGGAGAACGGCTCGTTGGAACCGGGCCAGGAACACCAAGCTCGGGTCATTCGTTATGTGGAAAATGCGGATCGTTGTGAAGGTGATCCGGCTTACTTGATCGAGTTGGTGCCCGGAGCTTTGGTGATGTTGTGCGCCGATGGAGTGAAGCTCGAAAAAGATCAACGTTGTGAGGTGACCGTCGTCAAATCTGACCCTTTCAAACGATCGGTGGAAGTTGCTCGGAAGCACACGACCTCTTCGGTCGATGAGAACAACGACGAAACCATATCTTCCTGGAACCCCTCGACGGGCTTTCGCAAAATCTTGAAAGACCTTCCGGAAGATCAACAGGCTCAATTTATAAGCGCAGTCAACGCTTTCCAACAACCCGATCCGATCAACGTTACGTCGGAACGACTTCACGAGTTCCTTGTGAATACCCAAACTATCGACTGGCCTCCAGGCGAACGTCTTTGGCTGCTGGCAATTGGGCTGGAGTATGAGGAGTTCGAAACTGGTTGGGATGGACTCCGGCGCATCTATCAAGCCGCAGCAGATGCGGTTCCGGCGGACAATCCCGAGCTTCGCGCCCAAGTCCTTCGTTCATGGGGAATCTCGGCGCAAGTGTATTATGACAGTGAGCGGACAGTCCCCGATCTTCAAGACCGAATCGCCATCGCCCAAGAAGCCAGGCAAGTTCTCCACGAAGCTCTCGACCTCACTCCCGAGGACAGCCAGATTGCGTATGTTCTTGGCTTTGTCGATTACTTCCATCCATCACGAGACGATGACGACGAAAAGCACCTCTCCTCCGCCATCGAGTGGTTCCAACGTGCTCTCGAGTGGGACACCGAGAATTTTATGGCTCGGCTCTATCTGGCGCATTGCTTCCACGACCGCGAAGATTGGCTTCGAGCTATTGCCGAGTATGAGAAAGTCGATCTTGAGAAGTTGGCCCAAGAGCGAGCGATTTGGCGAAGCGTGAAGTGTCGCGAACAACTAGCTCATTGTTACGCTCATGCAGGAAACCACGACAAAGCCATTGGTCTGTTTCGGGCGTTTTTGGATGACGCCGATTCGCTCGACGAAGATGCGCTGCTCGATCACTTTGTACATGTCCACGAACTTGTCGATGCGGTGACCAACGTTCTGGATGATCCGGAACTGCTTCAGCGAACTCGAGCTTTGGTCGAAAGGCTTGAGATTGAGTGGTGGTATGAGTCGGAATTCGGAGAGTGCTCGAGAGATCAGGACAGCGTGCGGTAAAGAATCACAAAAGCGAGGTGAGTCAAGATGACCCAGGTGCGAGTCACGACGCAACTTCTGCAAGTTCTCTCGCAAGTCATCTCTGTCAATTTCACGGCACGTGGTCGCAGTTGGACCGGAGTAGGTCGTGGTTCTGTTCAGGTCACCATACCAAGTCACGATGTCGTCACGTTCGAGGAATCCGGAACGTGGCGAACACCACAAGGGATTGAGTTACGATTCCACAACGTCTTTCGCTGGTCCGCGGTCGACGAAGACTGTGTTCGGTTGGAGCATTTGAGATTTGGTTCGGACCATCCTGTCGAACTGTTTTGTCTCAACTGGATTGATGATGTTTGGAAATCGGTTTGCCCGCACTTGTGTGAAGCAGATCATTACGTTGCCGAGCTGCATGTAAGGTCGGCGGACGTGAGAGTTAAGTGGTCCGTGGAGGGACCGAAGAAACAAGAGACCATCGAATACGTTTACAGTTGGGCAGAGGATAGGATCATATCTTCCAAGCATGTCGTATGATGAGTCCACTCTGGATGCCCCAAACGTTGAGCAGGAATAAAACCCTACCCTCCTCCCCGCGTCATGTTGCGGGTGCTATACTTCCAAAAAGTGCAACAAGCACCATCGCTTCGGCTGGAAAGAGTGCTCGACCGGACTGACGACAAAAATACTCTTT
>CAYYUU010000325.1:0-7636 GCA_964474955.1 uncultured Alcaligenaceae bacterium
AGCGTCGCGTCTTCGGATTGAAGTGGACGTTGGCCTTCTTCGGTCGAAACCACACCGGGATCAGTTTCCCGGGCAGAGCGTCTTGTTTGACGCGGAGGTGCGGGATGTTGAAATTGTGCTGCACGTCAATGGTGCTCAGGTGGACAAGGCACGAGGGATAATCTCCCCTATTGAGCTTGGTGTGTTCGTCGTGCGGTTGCGGGGTTGTCCAGACGTGCAGTTCGTTGGGAACGTGGACGTTCGAGAGATCCTCGCTTTTTCCGAAGATGCGAAAGTCGCGATTCAATTTCTTTTTGATGTCCTCGTCGCCCGCGGCTGCCTCTGCCTGCCACTGACGCCACGTAAGCCATTTCTTGGGAGAAGGATAACGCATTCGCCATTCGAATTGTCTCGCGCTAACGCCGACGGGAAACGGAAGTTCCTGCTCGAGCTGGGGCATTCGAGATTGGTATTTGATGTCGGCCCACGTGTTGATCTGGGCAAACGCGATGTAGAGCAGGATCGCTGCCGGAACAATCGTCCAGGCCAATTCGAGACGTTGTTCGTTGGGAATCCACTTTTTAATCGCAGCCACGAACGGATTCGGAGTGTCGGACTTGTTGGATTCGAGTTCGGCTTGCTCTTCGGGCGTTCTCTCGCGGAACTTCCACATGAAGATGACGAGGAGAGCCTCCGTCAAAACGAAAAAGAATCCGGTGACGAAGAGGATGACGTAGAAAAGAAAGTCAATGTCCCAGGAGTGCGTGGAAACTCCCTCGGGTAACCACCATCCTGGGACGAAAGGTGCGACGAGGAAGAGACCGAAACACGCTCCCATCACCACCGCGAAAAGTAAACTCCACCACTTACCCACGACGACCTCCTCGCTATGATGTTTCTATGACGATGTCTTCAAGCAGAGAGTTGGAACGAAGCCAACAAACGCTGAGAGATTCTTTTTGTGGAGAACGTCAGACAAGTTTGGAACCTGTCCAAAAATATAAGGGACAGGTTCCAAACTTGTCTGACGAAGACACACTATTTTGGCCGCAATGTGAACCGAGGATTGGGTCTCTGTTGCTCATACGGAAGTGCCCGAAGGAAGTGGACGAGGTCCCAAATTTCGCCCGACTTGAGTTCGGTTCCGTAGTTCGTCATTCCGGAGCCCTTGATCCCGTTATGGATTCGATAGTACAGGTCGACGGGCCGTCGTCCACCGCGATAGACGCCCTTGGTCAGGTCCGCGGGGGCAACCAACGTTCCCCATTCGTCGATCTTGTAAGGAGCCCGTTTGCCATAAGCTATGTGGCATTCTTTACAGTTCGACACGTTTCGGGCTAGTTTCGTCAATGCCTCTTTATATTTCCTTTTATCAATGTCTTTGATTTCGACCCCGCCGAACGAATCGGGACGCCGTTCGCGATACGTTTCGGGCGGATAGTACTTGGCCAACAATTCCGGGTCGCCCAGGAACAGGGCTTGGCCTCGCCGAATCGAGTCCTCGAACTTTTTGGAATCTTTTGGTTCGTCAAGGAGTGGATCGGTCGGAACTTTATATTGTCCGACTTCATTCGACTCGCTCCAACTTTTGAGGACCTTGGCCGCTTCTTGCTTGATCAACATGGCCACGGGTGTCTTCTCGTCCGCCTTCTTGACGGTGATTTCTCCCGTTTCTGTGTTGGCTTCCGTCCGATCGACAAAGAACTTTAATTCGGTCTCGCCTCGGATGCTCAAGTGGATCACGTAGCTCACCAGGGCTTCGAGTTCATCGTCTTTCAGTTGGTTGAAGGCGGGCATCGAGGTGCCTTCGACGCCATAATATAGAGTCCGATGCAGATCTTTGCGGAGGGGTTTGCGGTACGCCCCGGTATTCGGATTCGGGGCGATTGTTTGAAACTTGAAGATTCCGGAGCGGTAGTCTCTGGGGTGCGGGTTGACCCAGTAGGCCGACGGACCGCGACCGTTCCCGGTAATTCCGTGGCATTGCAAACAGTGAAGCCGATACAACCGGCTGCCTTCTTTCAAGTGGGCGTAGTCGAGCTTGAGGACGGCGACGGCCGTGTCGATGCTACCCGGATCGAAACTCATCCAGTTTAAATCGCCAGACGCTTGCAATCCCGCTCCCCCCGTCTTGACGGCTTCGGCAGAAACTTGGGGCTTCCTGGGTGAGCCGAAAGTCGTCTTCAACGCTGCGCCGATCTCTTTCGTGAGGTCGGAGTTGGCCTTCCTTGGGTCAAGCGTGGAGGCTTTGAATTCTTTCAGGCGGGGTTCTTCGATTCGTCCACCGTTGCCCTTGTAATAGGGATTGCGTGGGTCTTTGATGCTTCGGATTCCCTTGATCGGCAGCTGGCCGGGTGGATCCGGTTCTGGTTGTGCGAGTTCCTTGAGTGTCCCCTGCAAGTTGGTGAAGATTGGGTCCGTCCGCACCTCGTATTCGAGGTCGTCGGCGTAGAAATTGTCCGAGCATCCTGTGAGTAAGCCAACCCCGGCGAGAACCAGGCTTAGGGCGATCAAACGAATGGCAGCATTCCCACGCATAATTAGCTCAAACCTCAAAAGTCCTTCAAATGTCCCGCAGTTCGTGCCGCAACAAGTCGATGTCTTGCTTCTCATAACATCCTCGCTTGGAGGTGGGCTTGATCGTCGGGCCAAAACATCTGAGTCTCCCGTCTGCTTTCGGGTACTCGAATGCAGGGAACGAGTGAGCGAGGGCCGAACGAATGACGGAGAAGGCGACACTGTTTGGTTTTTTAGGTTGCTTGGGATCGAAGTCAAGGAAAATAGACCAGTGGAGAAGCCCAAAAAGGCGAAGTAATCATCGCATTTATGAGCAAGTCTTATGCCAACGCTCAGAAACGGCTAGCATCGCCTTCCTGCGGACGAGAAGCGAGCCAGGACCTTTCAGATGTGAGAATGGGGTCTGGGCCGGTTCTCGCATCTGGGAAGGCCTGAGTGGTGTAATCACGAAGAAATTAGCAAACAGCCCAGAGCACGCGGTGGGTCTACCCTCGGATTTTCGTTTTCTTGTCTTTCGCTCGTGCTTCAGGCTGGTCGGAACAAATGACATCCAGAACAGATAGACGTATACCGTTTATGGTCTTCTGTTGTTCTCTCTCGGGCTCAACAGATACGTTAGATAGAAGAAGAGCAGAAAAACGTGGTCCCGTGGGACGCGGGGCACGAAACCGTGTCTTCCAAACACCATGGAATGTTGAGAATGGTTTACCGTTTTGCCCGGTTTGTGCAGTTTTGTGGGTTGATGATAATGCCCCTTGGGATCGTTGGCAACGTGAGTAACCGCCTGTCCTTGCGGGATTCGTTGACCATCGCGGCCATCGGAATGGGTGTGTTCGCGTTCGGATGGTTGCTGCAACAAAATTCGAAGGGGCCTTCCTAACATGGTCCGATTTCCAATTTCCATCTTCTCACGTTGTCTGGTTGGGGTGTTTGCCGGGATGCTTTTCGTGGCTTCGACCGACCGAGCCTACTCCGTGCAGAGTAGCCCGGCTCGAAAGCACGAGACCACCCGAGCGGAGCGCGTCTCTATCGTTGGGGAGTCTCCGTTCCTCCAAAAACGGATCGATTCTGCACGTCAACGTCTCGCCTCGGGAAAGCGAGAGGAGGCTCTGCACGCCTACCGAACGTTACTGGACGAAGTCGGCGATAGTCTTATTCCTGCTCGGCTTCCTAAGGAGCGCATCTACTCCACGACTCGTTCCGTCGCGGGCAGACACCTGATCCACCAAGCGCTGGCTTCGCTGGATAAAAAAACGCTCGCGGAATACCAGGATTCCGTCGATGTGTTTGCAACACGTGCCCTGCAGCAGGGACGGAAGACTCGTTCCGGGACGATCCTCCGGAAATTGGTCGGCAAAGCATATGCTCATCCGGCGGCGGCCAAAGCGATTCGAATCCTCGGGGAACTTGCATTTGAGCGAGGGCGTTTTGGTGCCGCGAAACAGTGGTGGTCTTTGCTCGGGCCGACTCAACAATACAGGGAATTGCATCATCCCGATCCGCGAATGGATTTGGGCGAAATTCGGGCCCTCTGGACGCTCGCCGCAATCTTCGAGGGAAATCATTATCGAGCGAGACGCAGCCTTCGTCTCCTGGAGAAACTCGCTCCGAAAGCAACGTTGCATTTTGGCGGCAAAGACGTCGTGGCTGTCCGCGCCCTGCGAGATTGGCTCAAGCGTGATCTCAAGGAACTCGGGGAACGGGGCTCGTGGTTGTCCGTGGGTGGGGACTTGGCGCACGCGCACCGCTTGTCCTCGTTTCCGTCCTCTTTGGTTTGGACAAAGGGCGAAACCTGGAGGGTGAAGCTCCCGGATCGGAGATGGAAGCCAAACGATCCAGAGAAGCCCCCCGCGAAGCGGTGCAACTTCCCGGAACACCCTCGCTGTTATCCGGTCCTCAGTGATGGATTAGTGCTCGTTTCGACGGAGACCGCGATTTATGGCTACGATGCTCGGACGGGGACAAAACATTTTGCCTTTCGAGTCCCGCGGAAGGCGTTGGGGTTCTCGACCAAGGCGGATGCGAACGGACCGGCCTCACGATTCGTTCCGGCGGTGGCGGATGGGCGGGTATTTTGTGTTCTAGGCCACCGATCTTTTTCGGCAGGTCAAGACACCAACACGACAAGGCCGGTGAGCCTTCTGGTGTGCCTTCGAAGCGGGACGGGAACCACGGCAGGGCAGCTTCTTTGGAAACAACTTGAGAAAGGCGGGCCCAAAGCGACGACGCTTTTCTCGTCAAATCCATTGGTCTTTGACGGTCATGTGTATGTGATTCGAGAGGAACTCGCGGGATTCCGTTGGGAAAGCTCTCTCGTTTGTTATTCAGCCACGAGGGGTGAGAAACTGTGGGAAACTCCGCTTTTGCGAAGCCTGCAGTGGGAAGAGGCCGAAGAATCGATCGTTCGGCAACCTTCACTGACGTTGGCGGGAAATGTGATCGTGTATTGCTCGAACAACGGAGCCGTTGTCGGCTTGGATCCGTTTCGCGGGAAACCCTTGTGGGCCGTTGGCTACTCTCCCAGAGAGGAGCAAAGTCTTCCGTTGAGCGCGATAGGTCCGGGTTTGTCGACCGGTGCAATTTCGTCCGTGCGGGAGCTTTGTCCGTGTTTATTTGCGGACTCGCGGTTATTCGTGGCTCCCTCGGATGCGGACAGAATTTATTGTTTGGATCCACTGACGGGCCGCACACTTTGGGAAAGAGATCGTATTAACGTTGTGCACCTACTCGGGTGTCACGATGGTCGGCTCGTTTTCACGACCGATCGGAGCATGCGATCGGTGGACTGTGACTCCGGAAGCGACAAGGGCGGATGGTTGCCCCCGACGACCGGAGTAATCCGCACGACCGGAAGAGGGTTCTTGGGCGGCGACGCGGTCCTCTGGCCGACGGGCGATACTAACTGTCCGATAAAGCTTTTGGATTCCCGGACGGGACGACCAATTTTGGGGAAAATCTCGGGCGGAACGGCATTGCGAAAACTCCGGGCTGGGAACTTTGGGTTCGCGGACGGTGTTTTGGTGGTCGCGACGCCGACGGAAATCGTGGGATATGTCCAGAGGAAGCCCTGATCGGGGTACTGCTCTCGATTTGGGATTTTCTACCAACCCGAAGCGCGAGCGAGGATCTGAGCGAAGCGCGAAACAACCCTTCAGACCAATCCAACCAATCCAGAAACACCGCCTAAAGCAGTGTGTCGCGCTTCAGGTTGGTGGAAAGATATTCCTCGCTCGTGGTTCGGGTTGGTAGAAAACGCTAACCGCCGAGTCCAAAATTGAGAGGCGCTCCCTCGATCATTTCGTGTGTGACACTTGGGCGACGGTCGGGTTCAAAAAATTGGCAGATGTTGCTTTTGGAAGGCAGAAGTTTTTGTTGGCAGAAGTCAGAAAAGTCAAGACATGGGAGTTGTTGCTTGGAATCGTAAGACAGGTTTGTAACCTGTCTCGTGTTTTTGTGGACAGGTTACAGACCTGTCCTACGAGCCACGACGAAACTTTGGGTGACTTCTGACTTCCCGGCGCTTAACATGAATTTGATGGCACGTTGAGTTTTCCCAGCTGGCGTTGACCAGATATACGAGGCAAAGATTTCTTATGGCAGCAACCGATCAACCGGTCGAAGTTCAATGTACGTCTTGTGGTGTCAAAACGAAGATTCCGGCCGGCAGCAAACGGCTTTGTGCTTGTGGTACATGGCTTTCCGCGGAAGGGGCCCTCAACGCACCGCAAGTCGTCCCCGTGGTCGACAACACTCCGCCGCTTCCCAAGGAAGCCGAACGTTGGCCAAAAATCGAAGGCGACGTTGCCGCCATCGAACGCCTCAACGCCGGATATCAGAAAATCATGTCCGAGATGAACAAGGCCATCGTCGGGCAAAAGCAAGTTCTTGAGGAACTGCTCATTGCGATCTTCGCACGGGGCCACTGTTTGCTGGTCGGCGTGCCGGGATTGGCCAAAACGTTGATGGTCAGCACACTCGCGAACTGCTTGAACCTGAGCTTCAACCGAATCCAATTTACGCCCGACTTGATGCCGTCGGACATCACCGGAACGGAGGTCTTGCAAGAGGACAAAACGACCGGGGCTCGGGTCTTCAAGTTCATGCACGGGCCGTTGTTCTCGAACGTCGTTCTGGCCGACGAAATCAACCGTACGCCGCCAAAGACACAAGCTGCTTTGCTCGAGGCGATGCAAGAACGACAGGTCACCGCAGGTGGCGAACGTCACGGGTTGCCCGATCCGTTCTTCGTCCTCGCGACACAGAACCCGATCGAACAAGAAGGTACTTACCCCCTTCCGGAGGCCCAACTCGACCGCTTTATGTTCAACGTGTTGGTCGATTATCAAGAGGAAGACGAAGAACTCAAGATCGTCGAGATGACGACGTCGATGCACAAGCCACAACTCGAAAGGGTCATTTCGTCGAATGACATTCTTGAGATGCAAGAGATTGTTCGCAAGGTTCCCGTCGCCGAGTACGTCATCCGGTACGCGATGAAGTTCACCCGTTTGACTCGAAAAGATAAAGCCCCGGATGCCCCCGACTTCATCAAAAACTACGTGACGTGGGGAGCCGGACCACGTGCGACTCAGTACCTCGTTCTCGGAGCCAAGGCTCGGGCCGTTTTGCATGGTCGATATTACGTTTCGTGCGAAGACATCCGACAAGTGGCCGTTCCAGTCATGCGGCACAGAATCGGGACCAACTTTGCGGCCGAAGCCGAAGGTGTCACGACCGAAGACATCGTTCGACGACTCGCCGACATCATTCCACGAGACCCCAACGAAGAAAAATTGGCTCGCGTTCGCGCCGGTGGCGGCGAACTCGCTCCGTCGGGACCGAAATTTAGTGAGTAGAGAATAGGGAACGGGAAATAGATAAGTTTATCCACCCGTCACTCCGTGGCTTCCAAAGTCGCTCACTCGCTGTTCGCACCGAACACTCCCAAGAAAGGCAACGAAGGCATGGCGGAAGACCCATTACGGTATTTAGACCCCCTCGCGTTGGCCAAGGTCGGGACGCTCGAACTGCAGGCCCGGCTCATCGTCGAGGGGTATCTTTCGGGAATGCACAAGAGCCCCTACCACGGTTTCTCCGTCGAGTTCGCCCAACACCGCGCATACGTCCCCGGCGACGACAT